>DATNMT010000067.1:0-2010 GCA_035602495.1 Bradyrhizobium sp. | reverse complement strand
CGCCGGGCCGTTTCGCAGCTACGGACAACTCTTGATCCTCAATGCCGGGGGCGGGTATCATGTCCTGATCGCCGGGATGGAGCGCATTTCGGTAAACATCGGCCAGTTTGTACTTACGGGGGAGCCGGTCGCGACCATGGGGACGACGTCCCAGGTTGCATCCATCCTCGCGACCAACGCGAGCCAGCCCGTGCTCTATGTCGAGTTCCGTAAGGACGGCACTCCAATCGATCCAGGCCCATGGTGGGCCGCAAATGAAGGCGAAAAGGTTCGCGGATGATGCGCAAGACTTCTGTAATTCTCCTCAGCGCCGCCACCGGCGCGGCCCTGACGCTGTTCGTGACCCAGCCGCGCGCCGTGCTGATGGGATCGAGTGCCCGCGCGGCGACGTCGGACACCTATCGCCAGCTCAACCTGTTCGGCGACGTATTCGAGCGGGTGCGCAGCGACTACGTCGAAAAGCCCGACGACTCCAAGCTGGTGGAATCGGCCATCTCGGGGATGCTGTCCGGCCTCGATCCGCATTCGAGCTACATGGACGCCAAGAGTTTTCGCGACATGCAGGTGCAGACCCGCGGCGAATTCGGCGGGCTCGGCATCGAAGTGACCATGGAGGACGGCCTGATCAAGGTGGTGTCGCCGATCGACGATACGCCGGCTTCCAAGGCCGGCATCATGGCCAACGACATCATCACCAACCTCGACGACGAAGCCGTGCAGGGCCTCACCCTCAACCAGGCCGTCGAGAAGATGCGCGGTCCGGTCAATACCAAGATCAAGCTCAAGATCATCCGCAAGGGCCAGGACAACCCGATCGACGTCACGCTGGTGCGTGACAACATCCGGGTCCGCTCGGTGCGCGCGCATGTCGAGGCCGACGATATCGGCTATATCCGCATTACCACCTTCAACGAGCAGACCACCGAGGGCCTGAAAAAGGAAGTCGCCAACCTGCAGAACCAGATCGGCGACAAGCTGAAGGGTTTCGTTATCGACCTCAGAAACAACCCGGGCGGCTTGCTCGAAGAGGCGGTGACGGTGTCCGATGCTTTCCTCGAGCGCGGCGAGATCGTCTCCACCCGCGGCCGCAATGCCGAGGAAACCCAGCGCCGCGCCGCCCATCCGGGCGACCTGACCAAGGGCAAGCCGGTGATCGTTCTGATCAACGGCGGTTCGGCGTCGGCTTCCGAAATCGTCGCTGGCGCGCTGCAGGACCACAAGCGGGCGACGCTGGTCGGCACCCGTTCGTTCGGCAAGGGCTCGGTGCAGACCATCATCCCGCTCGGCAGCGGCAACGGCGCGCTGCGCCTGACCACCGCGCGCTACTTCACGCCATCGGGCAAATCGATCCAGGCCAAGGGCATCGTTCCCGACATCGAGGTGCTGCAGGACGTGCCGGATGAGCTGAAGTCGCGGACCGACACCAAGGGCGAGGCCTCGCTGCGCGGCCATCTGAAGTCGGAAGGCGACGAGAAGACCGGCTCGCAATCCTACGTGCCGCCGGACGCCAAGGACGACAAGGCCCTGAAGATGGCCGACGATCTCCTGCACGGCATCAAGTCCACCGCCTCCACGGCGCCCGCGAACGGCGACAAGGCCTCGGTCGACAAGCCGGCCAACAAGGCGGCCAACTGATTCGGCCGCGGCTCCTGTAAACTTTCGCGCAAAGGGCGGCCTTCGGGCCGCCCTTTTTGTTGGGTGATGCGCAGCGCCCGCACGAGCACGATCATCCGGATGTGGGGAACCGGACAAGATCATGCCCGAAAGGTGCCGTTGCGCCGCCCCTGGGCGGCCGTGGATCTGCCTCGCCCGCGCCTCGCCGTGGTATCGTCGGCCCGGTTGATTCGGGAAGGTTCCATGGCAGAGACGGCCGACGATCTGAGCACGCCGCTCGGACAGGAGACGGTGCGCCGAAAGCGCCGGTTTCGGCTGCCGTTTACAGCCACCCAGGCAGTCGCCGTCCTCCTCGGCCTGTTTCTCGTTACCTTCGCAGGCTTCGCCCTTTTCAGC
>DATNMT010000062.1:0-4655 GCA_035602495.1 Bradyrhizobium sp. | reverse complement strand
GGAGCAGGCAGTTTTTTCGGGGTCTCGCAAGCCCGCTTACGGCAGGCCCCGCGCCTCGATTTCGCGGATCAGTTCCAGCGTCGGGCCGGCAAGGCTGTTGCCGGAGGCGTCGGGCCCGAACACCGAGGCAAGGCTGTCGCGCGCGCTCAACACCGTGGTGTGCGGGCAATGGGTGGGGGAGTGGCACATTAGCTCCTTGAGCTTTTCGCCCTGCGCGACCAGGCGCGGCGGATCGGCGGCGGCCCAGGCCAGCAATATCGGCGTCTCGATGTTGAGGATGCCGGGAAATGCCGATCGCGCATCGTATTGGCTGGCATCCGGGCCGAAATAGGATTTTTCCGCCGCGCTGGCGTCGGTGCCGAGGCGGTAGATGCCGGACACCAGCACCGCGCCGGCGACGCTGCTGTCGCTCTCCTGAAATTCCGGATGTGCCAGAAGGCTTGCCACGTGAAAGGCGCCGGCCGAGTAGCCGAACGCCACGATCTCATCGCGGTTGCCGCCGAACAGGTCGATGTTCTGATGCACCCAGGAGGCGGCGGCCGCGACATCCCTGGCGCCCGACGGCCACGGGTTGGCAGGCGCGCGCCGGTAAGTCACCCTCACCCCGACCATTCCATGGCGTGCGGCATAGCAAATCGCCGCGTCCTGCATCGGGTCTGCGGCGTCCGGCGCGCTGTTTTCATCGGCAAAGCTGTCGCCGGTCACGAACAGCAGCACCGGAAGCGGCGCGGTCGGCCGCGTGTCGGCGCCGCCGGTCGCCACATCCAGCACGTTCTGATCGTTCTCGCCATATTTCAGCTTTCGCGAAAACGAAACCCGCTCGCAAAGTTTTGTCATGTCCGGCGCCTCGGCGGCAGGCGCGGGGGCAGCATCGTCGGCGGCAAGCCCGACCTTCACCAGCAGAGCCGCGATATCAGGCGCGGGCACCGGGTCGGCGGCGGATGCGCCTGCCATCGTCGTCAGCAGAAAACAGAGTACCAGGTATCTTGTCATCGTCGGCCACGCGCGAACCGGGGCGGGTATCCTATGCTATGAACGCGCCGTGATGATTCAAGCATCGATCCGTGTTTTGGCGTTTTGGCGGCAAGTCCGCGGGGCCGATCCTGCTGAAAAGAGGCCGATTCTGCTGAAAAATATCCGGCCCTGCCTTCGGCCGGCCGTTCGCGGCCTACCTGCCGGCGCGCCGTCGCGCCGCCATCCGGCGAATGAGGCGGGCCACGATCCTGGCCGGGTCCGACGGCGGACGATGCGAACTCAGCGATATCCAGGTGGTCTGCAGGATTCTCGGTTACAGCAGAGGAACGGCGCTGAGCGTGAAGATCGAGTAGCCTCCCGATCAAAAATTCGGACAGACCGACACGATGCTCTTTTCGCACCCAGCCATCCGATCAGTATCGGGCAACGAGAATGATGGCGAGGACGATGAAGGCCGCGAGCATCGAAAGCGCGCGATCGAGCGCTTTCGATCCGGACGTTGCGGGGTCGGGCGGAGGCATGGTCTAGCCTGGGGGCTGCAGGTCGCCAACGAGCCAGCCGACATCGCCGGACTTCATTGGATCGGAGGCTATCGCGATTTTCTCGACGTGATTGCATTTGGGGCAGTCGAACGTCCGAAGTTCAAATCCTGTAGGTCCCGGCGCGATGCGCGCCAGCGTCATGCGCATTCGGCAATTCGGGCAGCGGAGTGTTTGAATCGCGAGCAGCGGGATTGCGGCGAGATAATCGGTCATGATCTCGACCCCAGATCAGGCGGGAGCGCCAGGCTCTCGGTCACCGGCAGATGCCGAAACGAGGCACGACCACGATGCTCTTCCGGGTTGCGCCATTGCTGGTCAATATTGCTCACATTTAGGAATTTCACTGACAAGGCGACCTGGGCGCCCGGTTGTTTTCCGGTCACGTCCGGCAAGACCTAATGCGAAAGTCGTTTGGCGTTGGCGGCGACGTGCTCGCGATATCGGTCGACGACGCTGCTCGCCGTGCCGCCGGCCATCAGGCTTGCAGTGGCCTCGACCATGGCGTGCAGCTTTTCCGTCACCATCAGATGCGCTTCATCATGCGAGCCGCGCGCGCCCGACATCATCTTTATCATTCGAAGACCAATCACGTTGCCTGATTCGAATGCCAGGAACATGGAGGAATAAAACGGGGCAAACATCCTGCCGCCTCTCTCAGCAGCGAAATGCTGCAGTGAGCGAACGCCCGGCGAGTCGAAAAGGTCCATGCGCACAGGCAGGTTTGTGGCTCATCGGCGAGACACCTTGTGAGCGGTTTTGACCAGGCCGCCACCTTGCAGGCGGCCGATGCGGTCTACTTCACAAGGACCCGGCGGCCCGACAGCGCTGCTCGACTTTACAAACAGCCGACGACGCTTGCCCTAAAGATTGGAGCAGACCGACACGATGCCGGTTCGCGTGCACCACAATCCCTGATCGGGGTCGAAGCGCGCGCAGGCCGTGCTGCCGTTCATCGATCTAAATGAAGATTTGGCAAGTATCGGAAACGTCGCCCTTTTTGCCTCGACCGGCCGCTAAACCCTTGCGCTGGCCGGGTATCGGCGGCACATTTGACGCGCGGCACCAGATCGCCGCCAAGAACGATATGGTCAGGGAAGACGCATGGCGGCCACGCGGATCGACTGCGATATCCATCCCGCCGTAGGGGGCACGCGCACCACGCTGTTGCCCTATCTCGACGATCACTGGAAGGAGCAGGTGGTGAGCCGGGCGATCGACGGGCTCGATCTCACCAGCTATCCGCCAAGCATGCCGCTGTCGGGACGGGCCGACTGGCGGCCGGCGAATGGCAAAAAGCCCGGCAGCGATCTTGAAATGGTCCAGCGCGGCGCGTTCGACCAGCTCGGCGCCAGCCACGCGATCTGCAACGTGCTGTACGGCGCGCAGGCCGTGTACGATCCCTATATGGCGTCGGCGTTCTGCAAGGCGATCAACGACTGGATCGCGGCCGAATGGCTCGCGCGGGATTCCCGGCTGCGCGCCTCGATCGTGATTCCGCTGCAGGCGCCCGATCTCGCCATCGAGGAAATCGAGCGCCGCGCCGGCGACAACCGTTTCGTCTCGGTGCTGGTGCTGGCGCAGGGCGAGATGTTGCTGGGCCGCCGGCACTACTGGCCGGTGTGGCAGGCCGCCGAAAAGCACAAGCTGCCGATCGCGATCCATGCCGGCAGTCAGTATCGCCAGGCGCCGAGCTCGGTCGGTTGGCCGTCCTATCGTTACGAATATTATCTGGCGGAAGCGCAGGCGTTCCAGGCCCAGGTGCTGAGCCTCATCTATGAGGGCGTGTTCGGGAAATTCCCCGCCCTCAAGGTGGTGCTGATGGAATCCGGGATCAGCTGGCTGCCGGCCTTCATGTGGCGCGCCAACAAGACCTGGCGCGGCGTTCGCGTCGAGGTGCCCTGGGTCGAACGCGAACCGGCGTCGATCATGCGCGACCACATCCGCCTCACCACGCAGCCGTTCGACAGCCCGCCCGATGCCAAGGGCGTCGCCGACGTCATCGACATGATCGGGTCCGACAAGATGTTCCTGTTTGCGTCCGATTATCCGCACTGGCAGTTCGACGGTGACGACGCGATACCGCCGCATCTGCCGAAGAGCCTGGTTGCGCGCATGTGTGAAGACAATCCGCTTGAAACCTTTCCGCGGCTGCAACTTGCCGCATGATTTATAGGGCATGATCCGGAAAAACGGGAACCGGTTTTCCGAAGAGATCATGCCCAGACATAAAAGGAGGCTCGCATGAGTGATGTCATCGACCGCCCCGTGCTCGAACAGGAAGCGTCAGCGAAAACAAGGCTGCGCATTATCGATTGCGATATCCATCCGAGCCTCACCTCGCGCGCCGATCTCCTCCCGTTTCTGTCAAAGCGCTGGCAGGAGCATTTGAAGACCTACGGCGATCATCTGCGCACGCCCTATATCGGCACCACGCCCTATCCGCGCTCCTCGCCCTTGATCGCGCGGCGCGACGCCTGGCCGCCGACCGGCGGTGTGCCCGGCTCCGATCTCGCCTTCATGCGCAAACAGCACCTCGATCCCTTCGACATCGAGTTCGGCATCCTGCAGGTGCTCGATCTCTTCATCTTCTCGCAGCAGAACCTCGATTTCGGCGCCGCCATCGCGCGCGCCATCAACGAGTGGCAGCTCGCGAACTGGACCCACCGCGATCCGCGGCTGAAGGCCTCGATCGTGGTCGGGCAGGATGACACCGAAGCGGCGATCGCGGAGATCGAGCGCTGCGCCAAGGTCGGCGAATATGTCCAGATCAATGTCTCGCCGCGCGCCAACGAGCCGCTCGGCCGTCACCGCTACTGGCCGATCTACGCCCGCGCCGAGGCGCTCGGCCTGCCGCTCGGCATTCATGTCGGCGGTTATGGCGGCCACGCGCCGACCGGCGGCGGCTGGCCGTCTTATTACGCCGAGGAGCACCAATCGAACGCGCACACCATGGCGGCGATGCTCACGAGCCTCGTGCTCGAAGGCGTGCCGGAGCGGTTCCCGAAGCTCAAGATCGTCTTCATCGAGGGCGGCTTCGGCTGGATCTCCTCGACCATGTGGCGGATGGACCAGCATTTCGAGCGTTTCCGCAGCGAGGTGCCGCATCTCAAGCGCCGTCCGTCGGAATATGTGAAGGAG
>DATNMT010000060.1:0-3298 GCA_035602495.1 Bradyrhizobium sp. | reverse complement strand
CTGGGTGGCGTGCGAGCCGAATTGCGGCGGCTGGGTCAGCGCGGTCGGCATCGTGACCTCTGACAGCCCCAAGGATTTCGACGATTTCGCGCGCGGTCGCGAACTTGGCGGCGCCACCATCGTGCTGGATTCCAGCGGCGGCTCCGTCAACGACTCCATTGCGCTCGGACGGCGCTGGCGCAGTCTCGGTGCGCTGACCACCGTCGGCAGCAGCGTCCACACCCATAGCGCGCAGGGCGATCGTGCCCGCGTCATGCCCGATGCCTATTGCGAGTCGATGTGCGTGTTTTTGCTGCTGTCGGGCAAGACCCGTTACGTGCCCGAGGCCGCGCATGTCCGGGTGCATCAGATCTGGATGGGCGACCGCGCCGACGACGCCAAGGCCGCAAGTTACAGCGCGCAGGATTTGATGATCGTCGAGCGCGACATCGGGCGGCTCGCCAAATACACGTTCGACATGGGCGGGGCGGGCGATCTGTTGTCGCTGTCGCTGAACGTGCCGCCCTGGGACGACCTGCACGAGTTGTCGCCTACGGAATTGCGTCTGACCAACCTCGTGACCACCGATGCCGTTGCCGAGGTGCTGCCGCAAGCCGAGGTTACCGCGGTGCCGGTGGCCGCGCTGACGGCCAAGCCGGTGCAGGATCGCTTCGCCAATACGGCGGTGGAGGCGCAACCAGTTCCGCAGCCGGGAAAATCCACCAAGACGGCCGAAGCGATGGTCCCGACCGGCGGCGTCGGGGCGCCGGCCAAGTAGCGGTCACATCCTCGTCATTCCGGGGCAGCCCCAACGGGTCGGCGCTCCGCGCCGCCCGATGACAGGCTGCGGGCTGAACCCTGAATCTGAAGATCAGGAATTACAAGTTCGAGATTCCCCGATGCGCAATTGCGCATCTGAGGTTCGCGCTGACGCGCGCCCCGGAATGGGGTTTACCCCTGCGCCGATGCCAACTGCTTGGCCTTCGCCTCGATCTGGCCGATGGCGTCGACCACGGCGTCGAATGTCAGCATGGTCGAGGCGTGCCGCGCCTTGTAGTCACGCACCGGCTCGAGCAGTGCGATGTCGGCCCATTTGCCTTGCGGGGGGCTGCCGTTTTCCTTCAGCATCTTGCGGACGGTCTCGCGCAATTCGCGCAACTCGCTTGAGGTCGAGCCGATGACGTGGCGTGCCATGATCGAGGAGGAGGCCTGGCCGAGAGCGCAGGCCTTCACGTCATGGGCAAAATCGGTGACCAACGTCCCATCCATTTTGAGGTCGACCTTCACGGTCGAGCCGCACAGCTTGGAATGCGCCGTGGCGCTGGCGTCGGGGGCGGGAAGCCGTCCGAGCCGAGGGATGTTGCCGGCCAATTCGATGATCCGCTTGTTGTAAATGTCGTTCAGCATATGATTGAGGTCTCGGGTTTGCCGCTGTAATCGCCCTTGGCGGCCGCGGGCGACAGTCCTATATATGGGGCGCGATGGCGGAAATACAGTCCAGCCATTCGGGCCGTGACGGTTGAAATCGAAGCCAAAACCTCCGCCGTGGTGTTAGAATTGTGGGACTCAGGCGTCCGGCGGCAAACCGCCCCGTCTGCCGGTGACACTCCGGTCGCTTGCGACCGGTCGAACGGAGTTGACATGGACGCTTTGATCAAATCCCTCCGCCCAGGCAAGCCTTCTGATGTAAGGCCTTCTGAAATAAAGCCTTCCGAGGCGAAGGTCCCGGAGGCGCGCCCGGCCGAGCTCGATCCCGCTGAATTCCTCGCCGCCGCTGTCCGCGCCGACCAGCCGCGTCCGTCGCGCGCCGAAGCGGAAGCAGCGGTGCAGACGCTGCTTGGCTATATCGGCGAAAACCCGGACCGCGAGGGTCTGCTGGACACGCCGCGCCGGGTGGTCGAGGCCTTCGACGAACTCTATCAGGGCTATCATCAGTGTCCGGCCGAGGTGTTGGATCGCACGTTCGGCGAAACCGCCGGCTATGACGATTTCGTGCTGATCCGCGATATCGAATTCACCTCGCAATGCGAGCATCACATGATGCCGTTCTACGGCAGGGCGCACATCGCCTATACGCCGGTCGAGCGGGTGGTGGGACTGTCGAAGCTGGCGCGGCTGACCGATATCTTCGCGCGCCGCCTGCAGACCCAGGAGCATCTGACCGCCCAGATCGCGGCCGCGATCGACGAGATCCTGAAGCCCCGTGGCGTTGCGGTGATGATCGAGGCCGAGCATACCTGCATGTCGGTGCGCGGCGTCGCCAAGCACGGCGCGATGACGTTCACCAGCCGCTATACCGGCATGTTCCGCGACAATCCGGCGGAGCAGGCGCGTTTCCTTTCCATGGTGCGAGGGCAGCAGCGCTAACCCTCGCCTTATGTCCTTTTTTTAGCGTTTTCTTCACGCGAACCGGCGTCCACTTCGCTCGAAAACGCTATGGATTTGCAAGGGCTGTCCGTGTCCACTTCACCAGACATCAACGACATCGAGGAAGGGCTTTCGTTCAAGCCCAAATTCGACGCCTCCGGCCTTGTCACCTGCGTCGCCACCGATGCGGCGACCGGCGATGTGCTGATGGTCGCGCACATGAACGATGAAGCCCTGCGCAAGACCATCATGAGCGGCGAAGGCTGGTATTTCAGCCGCTCGCGGCAGGCGCTGTGGCGCAAGGGCGAGACCTCCGGTCACGTCCAGCGCGTGGTCGAGATGCGGCTCGATTGCGATCAGGACGCGATCTGGATCCGCGTCGAGCAGACGGGCGCGGCCTGCCATACCGGCCGCCGCTCGTGCTTCTACCGCAAGGTCGAAGGCGGCGAGGGCGGGGCAAAGCTGTCGTTCGTGGATGCGGACCGGGTGGTCGATCCGAAGACGGTCTACGGCAAATGAAGCCGTCATTCCGGGGCGCGAGCAAAGCGAGCGAGCCCGGAATCCATAACCACGATTGGGGGTTATGGATTCCGGGCCTGCGCCTAACGGCGCATCCCGGAATGACGCCCTTGAGGTTTGGCCCTCCTTAACCCCGCGTTAACCATAATTGCCGCAGTGTGACGTCGGCCTGAGCGTTAGTGGGAGCTCTCGAACAGGCCAGGCGGGGTCGTTTCGCGGGGAGCGAGGACCAAACATATGTCGGTTGACACGTCTAGCGCCACGCCGAGGGCAGGGATCGACCCCTCGCGCGTGCGGATCGCCGGCGCCATCAAGCAGGCCGCCAGCACCACCGGCACCAGCTTCGAATACCTGCTGGCCACCGCGAAGATGGAATCCAATTTCAATCCGACCGCGGGCGCGTCGACCTCGTCGGCGCGCGGGCTCTTTCAGT
>DATNMT010000054.1:0-8927 GCA_035602495.1 Bradyrhizobium sp. | reverse complement strand
CACCGGCACGTGGCGATCGGCCAGCCGCGCGCATTCGTCGAGATGACCGCCGGCAAGCGCGCCGAGCCGGTCGAGATTCGGCTCGATATGACGAAACAGCGGATCGGGCAGATGGATCCGAAGCAGGTCCGTCAGCGCCGGATCGGCGCGATAGAAGTTCATTCCCGACGTATCCGGCGCGAGCAGCCCCGGCCGGTCGGCCGGTGTCGTCACATCGTCGTGTTTGGCCAGCTGGTGCATTTGCAACTCTTGTTCGTTTCGTACCCCGGGTATTAGATGATCGTTTTGGATGATATATATCATCCCAGGCCAAGCAGGCGACAAAGCCGCCAAGAACAATTCCGGAGGAAGCCTTATGGCGGACGTTTATCGCATCTTCGGCGCCGAGATGTCGCCCTACTCGGTCAAGACGCGCTCCTATTTTCGCTACAAGGCCATCCCGCATCAATGGGTTTTGCGCAATGCGGCAAGCCAGGCGGAATACGAGAAATACGCCAAAATGCCGATCATCCCGCTGGTGGTTACGCCCGACGGCAAGGGCGTTCAAGACTCCACCCCGATCATCGACGCGATGGAGAAGCTTTATCCCGAGCCCTCGATCCAGCCCGAGGATCCCGTGGCCAGCTTCATTTCGGCGTTGATTGAGGAATTCGGCGACGAGTGGGGCAATAAATGGATGTTCCACTACCGCTGGGCGCGCGACGTCGACCAGATCAGCGCCGCCGGCCGTATCGCCGGGATGCGCGGGCCGGCCGCGGACGAAGAGAAGCACGCGGCGTTCGCGGGCCAGGTTCGCGCCCGCATGGTGGACCGGGTCTGGTTCGTCGGCTCCAACGCGGTGACCGCGCCGCAGATCGAGGCCGGTTTCGTCGATATGCTGGGACTGCTCGAAGCCCATCTCGCCACACGACCTTATGTGTTCGGCGGACGGCCGGCATTCGGCGACTTTGGCCTCTGGGGGCAGATCTACGAAATGTGGACCGACCCGACCGCAGGCGCGATCATCGGCGGCAGCACACCACATGTGCTGGATTGGGTGCACCGCATGCTGTGGCCGAAGGCGGAAGGCGCGTTCGAGGCCTGGTCAACGCTTCAGCCGACCTTGATGCCGATCCTGACCCGGCACGTCGGACAATTATTCATGCCCTGGACCTGCGCCAACGAGAAGGCGCTGGCGGAAGCAACGGAAGAGTTCAGCGTTGCGCTCGGCGACAAGGTCTGGACCCAGAAGCCGCAGAAATATCACGCGCGATCGCTCGGCATGCTGCGGACCAAATATGCCGCCGTTGCCGACAAGGCCGCGCTCGATCCGGTTCTGGAGGCCGCGGGCTGCCTTGCCGGATTACACGGCTGAAAGCCTGAGAAAAGGAAGGCCCCATGGAGATACCGAAATACAAGATCGCCCTGATCGTCGGCGTAGGCTCTGGCCTCAGCGCTTCGCTGGCGCGGCTGTTCGCCAAACAGGGCATCCGCGTCGCGCTTGCCGCGCGGCAAATCGAAAAGCTCGGCGCGCTCTGCAAGGAGACCGGGGCCCACGCCTATGCCTGCAACGCCACCGAGCCCGACGACGTCGAGCGCCTGTTCGGCCTGGTGGAGCGCGAGATCGGCACCCCCGACGTCGTCGTCTACAACGCCAGCGGCAGGGCGCGTGGCGCCTTCGTCGACCTGGTGCCGGCGGAGGTCGCGAACGCCATCGCGGTCAGCGCGTTCGGCGGCTTTCTGGTGGCGCAGCAGGCGGCAAGGCGGATGCTGCCCAGTAAACACGGCGCGAACCTGTTCACCGGGGCTTCCGCCAGCGTCAAGGGCTATCCGCAATCGGCGCCATTCGCGATGGGCAAGTTCGCGCTGCGCGGCCTGGCCCAGAGCATGGCGCGGGAACTGTCGCCGCAGGGAATTCACATCGCGCATTTCGTGATCGATGGCGGGATTCGCAGCGCCGCGCGGACCGAGCCCGCCGACCGGCCGGATTCGATGCTCGATCCCGACGCCATTGCGCTCAGTTACTGGAACGTGCTGCAACAGCCCCGCAGTGCCTGGACCTGGGAGATGGAACTGCGGCCGTGGGTCGAGAAATTCTGAGCGAGCGAAACCAATCACCGGGGAGACAGCGCCATGGATGCGAAGACACCGAGCACCGACATCACCATCGACACCGGCACCGACGAACTGTTGTGCGTGATCCGCGACCGTGTCGCGATCATCACGCTCAACCGCCCCGAGGTCCGCAACGCGCTGTCCGACAATCTGACGCCGGCGTTGCGCACGATGATCAAGACCTGCGGCGAGAATCCGCAAGTCGGTGCGCTCTTGATCACCGGTGCCGGCACCGCCTTCTGCGCCGGCGGCAACGTCAAGGGCATGGGCGCCCATCGCGACAAGAAGAAGCTGGAAATGTCCTATGACGAGAAGGTCGCGGATTTGCAGGAGCGCCAGCACCTGTTGACGGGTGCGCTGATCTCGGTGCGCAAGCCGACCATCGCCGCCCTGCCCGGCCCCGCGGTCGGCGCCGGCCTCGCCATCGCCATGGCCTGCGATCTCAGGATCGCCGCGCAATCGGCGTTCATTTCGACCGGCTATCTACGGGTGGGCTTGAGCGGCGATTACGGCATCGCCTGGCTGTTGACGCGGCTGGTCGGCACGTCGCGGGCGCGCGAATTGATGTTCACCTCCGACAAGGTCGACGCGGCGAGGTGTGAGACGATCGGCCTCGTCAACCGCGTGGTGCCGGACGAGAAACTCCAGGACGAGGCGTTCGCGCTGGCGAAATCGATGGCGGAAGGGCCGACGATTGCGCTGCGCTACATGAAGGACAATCTCGACGAAGCCCTGCTGTTCGACTTCGCCACCGCCCGCGATCACGAGGCCGAACGCCTGATCCGAACCACCATAACCGCGGACCACCGCGAGGCGGTGCAGGCGTTCATCGAGAAGCGGAAGGCGGTGTTTACGGGGAAATGAGGCTCAGTTCGCCAACGCCGGGCTCAGCGCGAAGCTTTCCGCCGCGAGCCGCCAGCTGGCGCAGGGGATTTCCTGCGGCGCGATGCCGATGTGCTTTTCGAACCGCACCAGCTTCCAGTCATCGGGATTGCGGGTGAAGTCGAAACCGGACTTGCGGGCGAGCGCTATCATGACTTCGTTGGAGCGCAGGGTATCGCCGAACATCCGCGTTGAGCCGAACGCAGCGGCGCGGCATTGCAGATTGGCGAGCAGGGCCGACCCGATGCCCTGGCCCTGCCAACGGTCGTCAATCGAAAGACCGAACTCGAAACGCTCGGTCGCGGCATCGAAGGCGTAGCGGGCCTCGCCGACGATGGTCTCATGGCCATCGATCGTCATGGTCGCGATCACGCCGAACTGGTTGTCCACGCCGGCATGGGTGAAGTGCTCCAGCACGCTTCTCGGCAACTCGCTCAAGGCGCCGAGGAAGCGGTTATAGCGGGAGCGGGTCGTCAGCGACCGGAAATAGGCCTGCAGCGCTTCTGCATCGTCCGGCTCGACAAAACGCACCATCAGCGACTTGCCGCTGCGTAGCCGCAGGACGTCGGAATGTTGCCGGAGGTCGTTGAGGCGAAGCGCGATCATGGCAGGTTCCCAGGTTTTCCCGAAAAGTCGATGGCCGGCGTCCCCCTGAAGAGGCGGCGCCGGCCAGGGCGGCTGCTTAAGCCCGCCAGAACGGCTTTTCGGCCTCGTGGACGATGTCGCTCCAGGACAAGCCGACATCGTGAAGGTCGCGATCGGTCCATTGCGAAAGCTCGTAGCGCTGGCGGCGGCGGTCACGCCAGACGTGGAAGGTCTCGCGGAGCTGGGCCAAAAACCCTTGGCTATGATGATTTGTCATCGTATGATCTGAGCAAACGGACATGACGTCCTCCTAAAGCTAAGCTGTTGGCAGTAATATCTGTGCTATTTGGGCATCGCACAAACGACATTGTGTACCGCTTCACATGAGATAAACTCATGCCTTAGGGCCTTGCAAATGACCGCCAGACTGCCTTCCCTCAATGGGTTACGCGCCTTCGAGGCCGCGGCCCGGCATTTGAGCTTCACGGTTGCGGCCTCCGAGCTGAACGTCACGCAAACCGCGATCAGCCATCAGATCCGGCGGCTGGAGGAGGAACTCGGGCTCCGCCTGTTCGTCCGGCAGAATCGGGCGCTGGCATTGACGCCGGAGGCCAGGGATTACCTGCCCGGCGTCCGCGCCGCCTTCAACGATCTGCGGCTCGCCACCGACCGGCTGCTCGGCAAGGACAACGGCCACGTGCTGACGGTCTCCACGCTGGCGTCGCTGGCCGCCAAATGGCTGTTGCCGCGGCTGTCCGTCTTCCAGGAATCCCATCCCGGCATCGACGTCCGCATCACCACCTCGACCAGCCTGGTCGATTTCAGGGCCGGCGACGTCGACGCCGCGATCCGTTATGGCCGTGGGAATTGGGCCGGGGTGCGCTCCGACTGGCTGATGGCCGATGAAATGTTCCCGGTCTGCAGCCCCGCACTGCTCGGAGGCGACAAGCCGCTGCGCTGCCCCGAAGATCTGGCCCATCACACGTTGCTGCACAGCAGCGGCGGCTATGACGATGACTGGCGGCTGTGGCTCACCGCCGCTGGCCTGCCGTCGAATATCTCGAAGCAGCCCGGATTGAGCTTCGATCTGATTCTCCTGACCGTGCAGGCGGCGATCGACGGCAGCGGCGTCGCCATGGGCCGGACCTCCTATGTGGAAGCCGATATCGCCAAGGGGCGGCTGGTGGTTCCCTTCAAGATCGCGCTGCCGGTGGACGCCGGCTTCTATCTGGTCTCGCCGGAGGTGAAGGCCGATCCGCCCAAGCTGGCCGCGTTCCGGCAATGGCTGAAGGCTTCGGTGCAGAACAAACCCTGAAAAACCGTCTATCCGTCTAAGGGTTATCGCCCCGACCGGCGTTTTCCGGTTGGTCGCGCCGCGCGGACATGGCAGATTGTCGGCCAAGAACAGTAATAGTCGGCTCGCGAGAAATCTTTCCGCATAGGCCACGAAAACGGGGAGAACTCGCCATGTCGCAAACGTCCACATCGCAACCGCCGCAGATCAAAAATCGCCTCGGCGCCATCCTGCGCGCGACCAGCGGCAATTTCCTCGAGCAGTTCGATTTCTTCCTTTTCGGCTTCTACGCCACCTACATCGGCAGCGCATTCTTTCCGAGCGCAGACGAGACCGCACGGCTGCTCAACGCCTTCGGCGTATTCTGGCTCGGCGCCTTGATGCGTCCGGTCGGCGCGATCGTGCTGGGCGCCTATATCGACCGGATCGGCCGCCGGCAGGGCCTGATCGTCACCCTGGCGATCATGGCGGTCGGCACGGTGGTGATCGCGGTCTGTCCGACCTATGCCACGATCGGCATTGCCGCACCGGCCATCGTGCTGATCGGCCGCCTGCTGCAGGGTTTTTCGGCCGGCGTCGAACTCGGCGGCGTATCGGTCTATCTCGCCGAGATCGCAACGCCCGGCAACCGCGGCTTCTACACCTCGTTCCAGTCCTCCAGCCAGCAGGTCGCCATTTTCGTCGCGGCGATCATCGGATTTGCGCTGAGCGAGATGATGCCGGCGGCGACCGTCGCGGCCTGGGGTTGGCGCATTCCGTTCTTCATCGGCTGCCTGATCATTCCCGTTATTTTCGTGCTGCGCCGATCGCTGGAAGAAACGCCAGAGTTCCAGGCCATGAAGAAACATCCGTCAACACGGGAAGTGTTCGCGTCGGCCGCCGTCAACTGGAAGATCATCCTGCTCGGAATGATGATGGCGGCAATGACCACGGTGACCTTCTACTTCGTCACCGTCTATACGCCGACCTTCGGCAAGACCGTTCTGAAACTTTCGAGCGCCGACGCCCTGCTGGTCACCCTTCTGGTTGCCGTGACCAACTTCATCTGGAATCCGGTCGGGGGCGCACTGTCCGACCGTCTCGGCCGAAAGCCGGTGTTGCTGGCGATTTCAGGTCTCTCGTTCGTGACCGCCTATCCCGCGCTGCTCTGGCTCACAGCCGCTCCGACCTTCGGCAAGATGCTGGCCGTCGGAATGATGTTTTCGCTCTATTTCGGCGTTTACAGCGGCACCATGCTGGGCGCGCTGGTCGAAGTTGTGCCGAAGCACGTCCGTACCACCTGTTTCTCGCTTGCGTTCAGCCTCGCAGCGGCGCTGTTCGGCACCTTCACGCCGTTTGCGGCGACAATGCTGATCGACAAGACCCACGACAAGGCGTCCCCCGGCTTTTGGCTGATGGCCGCCGCGGCGAGCGGCATCATCGCCGCGCTTGTCATCTACCGCAGCGGGGCGGTCGAGGCGCGCGAACAAGCGGTCGCCGCGCAACAGGCGTGAGGCGTCTGCCTGGCCACCGTTTTGCTTTCCATGCAAATAAAGATAACAAAGACGGCATGGTCGATCTAACCCGTAAATACGACGTGCTGGTGATCGGCGGCGGCAACGCCGCGCTGTGCGCCGCGATCAGCGCGCGGCGGGCCGGCGCCTCCGTGCTGGTGCTGGAAGGCGCGCCAAAGTTCTATCGCGGCGGCAACACCCGCCACACCCGCAACATGCGCTGCGCCCATGATTCGGCGACCGACATTCTCACCGGACCCTATACCGAAGAGGAATTCTGGCAGGATCTGTTGCTCGTGACCGGCGGCCAGACCGACGAAGAGCTGGCAAAATTCATGATCCGGGAGTCCAAGGACATCCTGAACTGGATCGTCGAACAGGGCGTGCGCTGGCAGCCGTCGCTCGGCGGCACGCTCAGCCTCGGCCGCACCAATTCGTTCTTCCTCGGCGGCGGCCGGGCGATGCTGAACGCGCTCTATCTCACTGCCGAGCAGCTCGGCATCCAGATTCTCTACGACGCCGAGGTTGTCGATCTCGAGATCGACAACGGCATGTTCCTGTCCGCGACTCTGAAGCAGGGCGACGGCCGCGCCAGCGTCCGCGCCGCGACCCTGGTGGCGGCGGCCGGCGGGTTCGAGGCCAACATCGAATGGCTGAAGCAATATTGGGGCGAGGCCGCCGACAACTTCCTGATTCGTGGCACGCCCTATAACCGCGGCTCGATCCTAAAACTGCTGCTCGACAAGGGCGTGCAGGAGATCGGCGACCCGACCCAATGCCACGCGGTCGCAATCGACGCCCGCGCGCCGAAATTCGACGGCGGCATCATCACCAGACACGACTCGGTGGTGTTCGGCATCGTCGTCAACAACCGGGCTTTGCGCTTCTACGACGAGGGCGAGGACATCTGGCCGAAGCGCTACGCGATCTGGGGTCGCCTGGTCGCGGCGCAGCCGGACCAGATCGCCTACATCATTTTCGACTCGACGGTTCTGACCAGTTTCATGCCGACGCTGTTTCCGCCGATCAAGGCCGACAGCATTGCCGAGCTCGCCTCCAAATTCGATCTCGACGCGGCGGCGCTGGAAAAGACCGTCGCCGAATTCAACTCGGCCGTGCGGCCCGGCACCTTCGACCATACCATCCTCGACGACTGCCGCACCGAAGGGCTGACGCCGCCCAAAACCCATTGGGCGCGGAAGATCGAGACGCCGCCCTATTACGCCTATCCGGTGCGGCCCGGCATCACCTTCACCTATCTCGGCACCCGCGTGAACAAGCAGGCGCGGATGCTGATGAAGAACGGCAAGCCCGCCGCCAACATGTTCGCCGCCGGCGAGATCATGGCCGGCAATGTGCTCGGCAAGGGCTACGCGGCCGGCATGGGCATGACCATCGGCAGCGTGTTCGGCCGGATCGCTGGACAGGAAGCGGCGCAACATGCACGGAACTAGCACTCTAGAGGAAGCCGACCGCCTGATGACGGTCTGCAATTCCTGCCGTTACTGCGAGGGCCTTTGCGCGGTGTTTCCGGCGATGGAAATGCGGCGCGCGTTCTCCGACGGCGACCTGAATTATTTCGCCAATCTCTGCCATGCCTGCGGCGCCTGCTACACCGACTGCCAGTTCTCGCCGCCGCACGAGTACGATGTCAATGTGCCGAAGACGCTGGCCGTCGCCCGCGCCGAATCCTGGGCCGCTTATGCCTGGCCGCGGGCGTTTTCCGGCCTGTTCGCGAATAACGGCCTTGCGATCAGCATCATCGCGGCGCTGTGCGTCGCGGCGTTCGTATTCGGCTTTGCCGCGCTTAACGACCGGCAGGCGATGGTGGGCATCCATACCGGTCCGGGCGCGTTCTACGCCTTGATGCCGCATAGCGCGATGGCGGCGCTGTTCGGCGCGGCATTGCTGTACGCGATCGTCGCGCTCGCGATGGGCGTGCGGGCGTTCTGGCGCGACATCGGCGAACCGATCGGCATGCTGGCCGATCCGCCCTCGCTCTGGCAGGCGATCAAGGACACCGCCGGATTGCGTTATCTCGATGGCGGTGGCGTCGGCTGCGTCAACGAGGACGAGCGGCCGACCGACCGGCGCAAAATCTATCATCACCTGACGTTCTATGGATTTTTGCTCTGCTTCGCCGCTACCTGCGTGGCGACGCTCTATCACTATCTGCTGGCGCGCGAGGCGCCGTATCCGTTTTGGGACCTGCCGGTGGTGCTGGGCACATCAGGTGGCATCGGGCTTCTGATCGGGCCTGCCGGATTGCTGTTCGAGAAATCGAAGCGCGATCCGGTGCTGGTCGACGAGAAGCGGACCGGGATGGACGTGGCGTTCATTCTCATGCTGTTCCTGACCAGTTTTACGGGCATCGCGCTGCTGCTGCTGCGCGACACATCGGCGATGGGGCCGCTACTCGCGCTGCATCTCGGCGTGGTGTTCTCGCTGTTCATCACCATGCCCTACGGCAAGTTCGTGCACGGCATCTATCGCTATGTCGCGCTGGTGCGCTACGCGAAGGAGCGGCGAATGATGCGGCATGGTGCCTAGCCAGTCCGCCATTGGCCTTCACAGCCCTC
>DATNMT010000053.1:0-8311 GCA_035602495.1 Bradyrhizobium sp. | reverse complement strand
GTTCTCGCCGGTGCCGCCGTCGAACGGCACCCCGTCGATGGTGCCCTTGAACGAGATCGTGACCCGATCGCCGGTCTCCGCCTTGGCGCCCTCGCCCTTCGCGGCATAGCTGCGGTTCTGGTCGGCGATCCGCTTGATCGCATCGTCGATATCGGCGTCGGTCACCTCGGCGACCGGCTTCTCGACCGTAAAGCTCTTGAAATCGGCAAGCGCAATCGCCGGCACGACTTCGATCGAAACCGTGTAGGTGAGATCCGATTTACCGGTGAGGATGTCCTCGACGGCTTTCTGTTCGGTCGGCATGGTGATCTTGGGTTCGGTCGCCAGGCGAAAGCCGCGCTCGGTGAAAATCTGCGAATTGGTATCGCGGATGGTCTGGTCGATGGTCTCCGCCATCACCGAGCGGCCATACACCTTCTTCAGGTGACTGACCGGCACCTTGCCCGGGCGGAATCCATTGAGACGGACCTTGTCCTTGAGGTCGACCAGACGCGCGTCCGCCTTGGCATCGAGGTCGGAGGCCGGAACGCTGATCTGGAATTCGTGCTTCAATCCCTCGGCGAGGGTTTCGGTGACCTGCATGGCGTCAATCTTCTTTTCAGCTTTCGTCCGGCCTTTGTCGGCGCGGACACCTTTTTCAACTTGGTCGGCGCGCGACCCCCAAAGGCCTGCGCCAGCGGTTCGGCGGACCCAACCTTTCGGCAGGTCCTCCAGGAATTCCTCGTGCAAACGCTGTCAGCGCTTGGTGCGGGCGGAGGGACTCGAACCCCCACAACTTTCGTCACTGGAACCTAAATCCAGCGCGTCTACCAGTTCCGCCACGCCCGCGTGAATAGCATCATTTCCGGCCGCGATGCCCCGAGCATGACGCCGAAAAGTGTGACGCGGTTTTCGGGCGGCCGTCATGCTCCATGTCGATGGAATCGATCACGTTTATGATTTCGGACGAACTCATCCAAATCATAGCCGTGATCGTTGCGGCGGGCTTATAACATGGCCCACCTCATGCGCAGCAAAAAAATGGCGTTTTGCAGTCCTACCGACGTAGGTGCGCTCACTGGACATATCCAGCGGAAAATGGTCCGCATCGTTCCATGGCGGATCGAATTCCTGGGCTCAACCGGCGCGAACTCCTGGCGGGATTGGGTGCTGCGGCGATAGGCCCAGCGGTGCCCGGGATCGCCGCTGCTCCGGGGCATCAGCCCCTGACGTTGCAGGCCAGAGCGGGCACCATCGCCTTGCGTCCGGGGCAACCGGATACCCCGATATGGTCGCTCCAGGGCGCGGCGCAAAACCCGGGATTTCGCTTCAAACAGGGCGATCTGCTCGATGTTTCCTTTGGCAACGAACTGCCGGTGCCGGCGCTGCTGGACTGGCACGGGCTCGACGGCGTGCCGGCGGCCGAACCGCTGGCGGCGCGGCCGCCCCTCGCCCGTGGAGCCAGCGAAAACCTCGTGATTCCATTGCATCACGCCGGAACCCTGCTGTGCGACATCAAATTATTGGGCGACGGCAAGGCGCGGCCGGCACGGCCGCAGGCGCTGATCGTCGGCGAACGCGAGCCGGTTGCGGTCGACCGCGATGAGGTGTTTCTGGTCGAAGACTGGCGGCTGCGTGCCGATGGCACCGCGATCGCGCCCGGCAGCGACCCCGGCGACACGGTGCCGGTCTATACGGTCAACGGGCAGGCCGCGCCGGATATCAGGCTACGCCGATACGACCGGCTCCGGCTCCGCTTCATCAATGGCTGCCAACGGGCCGTGATTGCCGTCAAAATCGAGGGGCATGAAGTCCGGGTAATGGCGCTGGACGGCCAGCCTTCCGAGCCGTTCCCCGCCCGCAACGGCGCAATCGTGCTGGCGCCGGGGAGCCGGGCTGACGCATTCATCGATGCAAACGCGGCGCCCGGTTCGACCTCGCCCATCCTGCTGCATGACGGCAAGGAGGCCCGCCCCATAGCCCGGCTGACGGTCTCGAACGAACCGCCGCTGCGGGACGCGGGCCTTCCGCCCGCCCCGCCGCTGCCGACCAACGGCCTGCCGGCCCTGCTCGACCTCAAAAAAGCCCTGCGCGTCGACGTGGCGCTGGGGGAGCCGCAGCCGGACTGGGTCAGGCCCGCGAATTTTGCGATTACGTCGGCCCCCGCGTTTCGCGCCAAGGCCGGCCGCACCGTGGTGCTGGCATTGGGCAACCGGGGCGATAAGGCCGTCGTGTTCCACCTCCACGGTCATCATTTCCGGCTGCTGGACCGGCTCGACGACGGCTGGAAGCCGTTCTGGCTCGATACGCTCGCCGTCGACTCCGGACAGACCCAGCGCATCGCCTTCGCCGCCGACGTTGCCGGACGCTGGCTGATGGAGATTGCCGCGACCGACTGGGCGGCGCCGCGCCTGGTGCGGTGGTTCGGCGTCGAGTAGGTCTCAATACGCGATGCCGAACTCATCGTAGAGATGCCGGAACACCGCGGGCAGCGTCTCCGGCAGGTCTTCCGCGATCAGGCCGGGGCCGGCCTGGCGCGCGGCCTCGCCGTGCATCCAGACCCCGATCGAGGCGGCCTCGAAGGCCGCAACACCCTGCGCCAGCAGGCCGGCGATCATTCCGGCCAGCACATCGCCGGCGCCGGCGGTTGCGAGCCACGGCGGCGCGTTGGCAGCGATGGTGGCGCGCCCTCGCGGCGAGGCCACTACCGTGTCCGGTCCCTTGAGCAGCACGACGGCGCCGGAGCGCTCGGCGGCGGCCCGCACCCGCTCGAGTTTGGAACGATGTGGATGCTTGTTGCTGATGTCACTGAACAGCCGGGGAAATTCTCCCTCATGCGGGGTGAGGATAACCTGTGGATCGTGCGAAGCCTTGATCGCCTCGAACAGGCGATCGGGCGCCTCGGCAAAGCTCGTCAGCGCGTCGGCATCCAGCACCAGGCCTCGCCCGGCCGACAAGGCGGTGAGGACGAAATCGCGGGTCCGCTCGCCGAGCCCGGCGCCCGGCCCGATTACGCAGGCATTGAAGCGCTTGTCGCCGAAAAGCTCGGCAAATTCGACCACCGTATCGGTGGCGCGCACCATCACGGCGGTCAGCGCCGCGGCATTGACGGCGAGCGCATCGCGCGGCGAGGCCAGCGTGACGAGACCCGCGCCCGCCCGCAACGCGCCGCGCGCCGACATTCGCGCGGCACCGGTAGCGGCGATGTCGCCGGAGACGACGAGGGCATGGCCGCGGGCATATTTGTGGCCATCGACCGGCGGCACCGGAAACGATGGCTGCCAAAACGCCGGCACGTTCTCAAACGTCTGCGGCTGAATTTCCGCCAGCACTCTCGCGTCGATCCCGATATCGGCGACATGCACGCGACCGCAGTGGATCCGTCCCGGCAGCAGCAGATGCGCCGGCTTGCGGCGGAAGAAAGTGACGGTCTCGGCGGCTTTGATGGCCACGCCCATGACGGCGCCGGTGGTGCCGTTGATGCCGCTCGGCAAATCGACAGCGAGAACCGGCGCGCCGTTGGCGTTGATCGCCTCGATCATGTCGTGGGCTTCGCCAGTCACGGTGCGGTTGAGACCGGCGCCGAACAGCGCGTCGATGATCAGCGCCGGTTTGGCGATCGCTTGCGGGTTGAAGGGCAGCAGCGGATGTTTCCACCCCTTCGCCGCGGAGGCGGCGTCGCCCTGCAGATTGTCCCGATCGCCCAACAGGATCACCGACACCTCGCGGCCGCGCGCCGAAAGCTCGGCCGCCGCCACAAACCCGTCGCCGCCATTGTTGCCGGGTCCGGCGACCACCACGATCGGTCCCTCCTCCACCAGATCCATCGCGGCCTCGGCAACAGCCTGGCCGGCGCTCAGCATCAGCGCGAAGCCCGGCGTGCCCGCGGCAATGGTGAGCCGGTCGGCACGCTCCATCTCAGCCGCGGTGAGAACTTCCATGCCAAATCCCTGGTACAAGCGCCTTATCCTGAGGCATTTCCCGTGCCGTGCGAAGTCTATCCCCTAGGCATTGCATACCAATTGATCTGGTTGCCTATTTCGTAAGCTGAGGTAATGTGCGCTGCTTGAGCTACGGTCTGGCAAATGCCTGTTAAAAGTCTGATAACATTTCGAAATCAGGCATCTTAACAACTTGGCATAGACCCTGCTTTTGAGGAAGCCAGCTCTCGATGATGGTGCGCATTTGTTGGTTTTCCCCCGCTGCGCGTCAGGACGAACGATCGAACACCCTGCGCGACATCAGCGCAACGCCGCAGTCTGAAATATGGAAATGCCCGGGAGGCGCCCAGTGAAAAAAATCGAAGCCATCATCAAGCCGTTCAAACTCGACGAGGTGAAGGAGGCGCTTCAGGAGGTCGGACTGCAGGGCATTACGGTCACGGAAGCCAAGGGCTTCGGGCGGCAAAAGGGGCATGCCGAGCTCTATCGCGGTGCCGAGTATATCGTAGACTTTCTACCCAAGGTGAAGATCGAGATCGTGATCGGGGACGACCTTGTCGACCGGGCGATCGACGCGATCCGGCGTGCCGCCCAGACCGGGCGGATCGGCGACGGCAAGATCTTCGTTTCCAATATCGAGGAAGCCATCCGCATCAGGACGGGCGAATCCGGGCTGGACGCCATCTGAGCGAAAACTGCCCATACTCTCATATTGTATTGAGCACCCCGCGATTGTATTGAGCATAGCCCGCGGTCGCTGAAGCCGCGGCCGCCGGCCCGTGGCCTGCGTGCGACGACCTGTAAGCAAAGGGGTATTCATGAAGACCGCCAAAGATGTCCTGAAATCGATCAAGGACAACGACGTGAAATACGTCGACCTGCGTTTCACCGATCCGCGCGGCAAGTGGCAGCATGTGACTTTCGACGTCGGCATGATCGAAGAGGACACTTTCGCCGAGGGCCTGATGTTCGACGGCTCGTCGATCGCCGGCTGGAAAGCGATCAACGAATCCGACATGTGCCTGATGCCCGATCCCGTCACCGCGACGATTGATCCGTTCTTCGCAGAGACCACCATGGTCCTGACCTGCGACGTGCTGGAGCCGACCACCGGCGAGCCCTACAACCGCGACCCGCGCGGCATCGCCAAGAAGGCCGAGGCCATGGTCAAGTCGATGGGCGTCGGCGACACGGTGATGTTCGGTCCGGAGGCGGAGTTCTTCGTGTTCGACGACGTCCGCTACCAGACCACGCCCTACAACACCGGCTTCAAGCTGGACTCTTCCGAGTTGCCGATCAATTCGGACACCGAATATGAGGGCGGCAATCTCGGTCACCGCGTGCGCACCAAGGCCGGCTACTTCCCGGTGCCGCCGCAGGATTCGGTGCAGGACATGCGCTCGGAAATGCTCGGCGCCATGGCCAAGATGGGCGTCAAGGTCGAGAAGCATCACCACGAAGTGGCGTCCGCCCAGCACGAGCTCGGCATGAAGTTCGACACGCTGACGCTGATGGCTGACCAGTTGATGATCTACAAATACTGCATCCAGCAGGTTGCGCATATCTACGGCAAGACCGCCACCTTCATGCCGAAGCCGGTCTATGGCGACAACGGCTCGGGCATGCACTGCCACCAGTCGATCTGGAAGGACGGCAAGCCGGTGTTCGCCGGCAACAAATACGCCGACCTCTCCGAGACCTGCCTGCATTACATCGGCGGCATCATCAAGCACGCCAAGGCGATCAACGCCTTCACCAACCCCTCGACCAACTCCTACAAGCGCCTGGTTCCCGGCTATGAAGCGCCGGTGCTGCTCGCCTACTCCGCGCGCAACCGCTCGGCCTCCTGCCGCATCCCCTACACCACCAATCCGAAGGCCAAGCGCGTCGAGGTGCGTTTCCCCGACCCGCTGGCCAATCCCTATCTCGGCTTCGCCGCGATGCTGATGGCCGGTCTCGATGGCATCAAGAACAAGATGGATCCGGGTCCGGCGATGGACAAGGACCTCTACGACCTGCCGAAGGAAGAGCTGAAGTCGATCCCGACCGTCTGCGGCTCGCTGCGCGAGGCACTGGAAAATCTCGACAAGGACCGCGCCTTCCTCAAAGCCGGCGGCGTGTTCGACGACGACTTCATCGACAGCTTCATCGAGCTGAAGATGACGGAAGTCGAGCGCTTCGAGATGACCCCGCATCCGGTCGAATTCGACATGTACTATTCGGGGTGATTTTTCGCGCGAGCGCGCGGATCACGGCTTCGTAATCGCGAGAGGCGCTCCCACAGGGGGCGCCTTTTGTTGGCCGCTGCCTCCCGACAGCGTGATGCATGCCGCCCCGCGTCTGATCACGGACCGAAAACCGTTGCAATAGCGCGGCTATGTCATTTTGCCCCGCGCGGTCGACGGCGACCGCGCACCAAATGATGCAGTGCATGGTTGCGGGGATCGGTGTGAGGAATACAATATGCAAAGGACGGCGCGATCGAATGACGCTGCCCTCACATCACCGGGAGATCGCAGATGACAAGATGGATTCGTTTTGAGCAGGATGGAAAGACCGGCTTTGGCACGCTGGAGGGTGATGCGATCGCGGTTCATACCGGCGACATGTTCGCTGGTGCCAAGCCGAGCGGCCAAAAGCTGAAACTCTCCGATGTTCGCGTTCTGACACCGTGCGATCCGTCGAAGATGATCTGTCTTTGGAACAATTTCCACCAGCTCGCGGCCAAGAACGATTTCACGCAGCCGAAAGAGCCGCTGTGGTTCCTGAAGGCGCCGAATGCCTATTGGCCCGCGAACCGGCCGATCGAGCGTCCGGCTACCTATGCCGGAAAGATCATTTACGAAGGCGAACTCGGCGTCGTCATCGGCAAGAAGTGCTTCAACATCTCGGAGGCGGAGGCCGGCGATTACATCTTCGGCTACACCTGCGTCAATGACGTCACCGCCGTCGATCTGCTGCGCAAGGACAAGTCGTTCGAGCAATGGGCGCGCGCCAAGAGTTTTGACACGTTCGGCGTGTTCGGCCCGGTGATCGCGACCGGCCTCGATCCGTTAAAACTGTCGGTCAAGACCATCCTGAACGGCAAGGAACGGCAGAACTATCCCGTCGCCGACATGTTCTTCCCGCCACACAAGCTGGTCGCGGCCATCTCCAAGGACGTGACGCTGATGCCGGGCGACGTCATCGCCTGCGGCACCTCGCTCGGCGCCGGCACGATGGGCGACGCCCACAACGTGGTCGACATCGTGATCGACGGCGTCGGCAGCCTCAGCAACGTCTTCCACCAGGTGCTGCCGAGCCCATATCTGCTGGGCGCGCCACCCAAACAGAAAAAAATCTGCGTGGTCGGCGCCGGCGCCATCGGCGGCCTGCTGGCGGCCAAGTTTGCGCTGGCGGGCGAGGATGTCACCGTTATCGACCAGGGCGCGCATCTCGCCGCAATCCAGCGCAACGGTCTCAAGCTGGAGTGGCATGACGGCACGGTCCAGACCGCGAAAATGAAAGCCGTCAACAAGCCGGCCGAAGCGGGCAAGCAGGATATCGTCGTGCTGGCGGTGAAAGCGCACTTCCTCGATCAGGTGGTGCGCGATATCGATTCGCTGCTCGGTCCCGATACCGTCGTGCTAACCGTGCAAAACGGCCTGCCATGGTGGTATTTCCAGAGGCTCGGCGGCCAGTACGATAATAAAAAGCTGGAAAGTCTCGATCCCTCCGGCGTGCTCACCAAAAATATCGATCCGAAGCGCATCATCGGCTGCGTGGTCTATCCGGCTGCGGCTGCCATCGCGCCAGGTGTGATTCACCACGTCGAGGGCGATCGCTTCCCGATCGGCGAACTGGATGGCAAGGAGACGCCGCGCGTCAAGGAATTGCACGACATCTTCATCAAGGCCGGGTTGAAATCGATGGTGCTGCCGGACATCCGCTCGGAGATCTGGCTGAAGGCGTGGGGCAACCTCTCCTTCAACCCGATCTCGGCGCTAACGCATGCCACGCTGGTCGACATCTGCCAGTTCGCCGAGACGCGCGCGCTGGCGGCGGCCATGATGAAGGAAGCCCAGGACATCGCGCAAAAACTCGGTGTCACCTTCCGCGTCAGCATCGACAAGCGGATCGCCGGCGCCGAGGCGGTCGGCGCGCACAAGACATCGATGCTGCAGGACGTGGAAGCCGGCCGCTCGCTCGAAACCGAGGCGTTGATCGGTTCGATTCTGGAAATGGCCAAGCTGACGAACACCGCTGCACCCTCGATCGAGTCCGTTTATGCATTGGTGAAGCTTCTCAACAAGGTCATGCTGTTGGAAGGCGGCGGCGTGAAAGTGGAGAAACTAGACAAGGCGGCCTGAGCAAGGCCGCCCGGTTAGCCGGCAGCGATTGATCACTGCTCC
>DATNMT010000049.1:0-6281 GCA_035602495.1 Bradyrhizobium sp. | reverse complement strand
GACTGGCCTGCGCGTTTCTCTGCGGCGCGAAAGCGGGCTTCATCACCGGCCAAAACATCCTGCTCGATGGCGGCGCGTTTCCGGGCACGCTGTGAAGGCGGTCTGGTACGAGCGAACCGGCGCCGCAACGGAGGTCCTGAGCTTCGGCGAGATGCCGACGCCGGTGGCCGGACCGGGCGAAGTCCGGGTCCGGCTGCACGCCTCCGGCGTCAATCCCTCCGATGCCGGCCGCCGCGCCGGCAGCTTTCGCGCGATGGAGTATCCGCGCGTGATCCCCAACAGCGACGGCGCCGGCATCATCGATCAGGTCGGCGCCGGCATGACGCGGCTTGCCGTCGGCCAGCGCGTATGGCTGTTCAACGGTCAGCGCAACGGCCGCGCTTTCGGCACCGCGGCGGAATATATCGCGCTCGCCGAACGTCTGGTGACGCCGTTGCCCGACGAGGTGCCGTTCCCGGCCGGGGCGACGCTCGGCATTCCCTGCATGACCGCGTGGTGCTGCCTGTTCGGCGACGGGACGATCGCGGGCCGGACCGTTCTGGTTCCGGGCGGCGCGGGCGCGGTCGGCCACTACGCCGTGCAACTCGCCAAATGGGGCGGCGCGCGCGTGATTGCCACCGTCAGTTCGCCGCGCAAGGCCGAGCAGGCGCGCCTTGCCGGCGCCGACCTCGTCATCGATTACAAGACCGAGGATGTGATCGCGAAGACGCGGGCCTTTACCGATGGGCGCGGCATCGATCGCGTCGTCGATGTCGATTTCGGCGGCAACCTCGCAACGACGCTGAAGCTGATGGCGATGAATTCGACCATCGCCGTCTACGCCACCAACGGCAATCGCAATCCGGTCGTGCCGATGCGCGAGCTGATGGAAAAATGCATCGCGCTGCGGGCGCTGGTGCTGCCGGCCCTGCCATGGCCTCTGCATGCGGCGGCGCAGGCGGATATTTCAAAATGGCTCGCCGCGGGCCGACGCATCCACAACGTCGCCGCGCAGTTTCCGCTCGCGGAGACCGCGCAGGCGCACCTCGCGGTGGAAAAAGGCGACAAGCTCAGCACCGTCATCGTCGACTGCGCGCGCTAGAGCCTCGGTTCTGATTGGATCAAAACCGAAGCTCTGGATTATTGCTTTTACGCGTTTTCTTTACGCGAACCGGCACCCACTTCGCTCGAAAACGCTTTAGTCACACCGGCGTGGTGCGCTCGTCGTTCCAGGTCAGGCCGAACGCGTCCAGCCCCTCCGCGAGGTAGTCGCTGACCAGGGGCTCGCCGAGCAGATAGCCCGCGGTATCGTCGTTATGTCCATCCGCCGCCTCGCGGCGCAATTCGTCCCATTCGTCGATCCCGCCATCGCCGCGCCCGAGCCGCATCAGAGCGACCAGATCGATCTGCTCGTCCTCGGTCATGGCGTTGATGAACTCGGTGATCTCGCGCACCACGGGGTCGTCGCCATTATCCTCGAGCACGTCGATCATCATGTCGTCGGCACTGTTCGACCCCGAATCCGGATCGGACGCGCCCTCCTTGACGTCGAATTCGCGCATTTTCTCGATCAGAAACCCGACCTTTTCGATCGAAATCGCCAGTTCCGGCATCTCCGCGCTCCCTTGCTCTCGCGCGCCCGACCAACGCGCGAGCCCCCGAGATGATCCATTGCGCGCCGCGGCGGAAACCCGCATCTTTGCGCCTAACAAATAAGGACGCAACGAAGAGTTGGGGAAGCGCCGGATGTTCTGGAATGTCGGCAAGGTCAAGATCACGAAAATCGTCGAACTGGAGACGGTCGGCAGCACCCGGTTCATCCTGCCCTTGGCCAGCAACGAGGAAATCAGGAAGTCGCCCTGGCTCATTCCGCATTTCGCGACCGAGGAGGGCCGGCTCAAAATGTCGATCCACTCGCTGGTGGTGGAGACGCCGACCCGCCGGATCGTGGTCGACACCGGGCTCGGCAACGACAAGCAAGGCCGCAACGTGCCGACCTGGAACAACCGTAACGGCCCTTACCTCGAGACCATGACGGCGGCGGGCTTTGCGCCCGAGAGCATCGACACCGTGCTATGCACGCATCTGCATGTCGACCATGTCGGCTGGAACACGAGGCTGGTGGACGGCCGCTGGGTGCCGACCTTTGTCAATGCGCGCTATGTGTTCGGCAAAGCCGAATACGAGCACTGGCGCGATAACAGCATTGAGCCCGACAAAATAGCGGTTTTCAACGATTCCGTGAAACCGATCGTGGATGCCGGCAAGGCCGAACTGGTCGCGAGCGATGCCAGGTTCAGCGACGAAATCACCCTGATCCCGACGCCGGGCCATAGCCCGGGCCATATGAGTATTCTGATCCAGTCGGACGGCGAGCAGGCGCTGCTGACCGGCGATGTCGCCCATCATCCCTGCCAGATGGCGCATCTTGACTGGTCATCGACCGCCGATTTCGACCCCGTGCAGTCGGCGGCGACGCGGCGCGAATTGTTCGCCCGTTTCGCCGACACCCCGACTTTGGTGATCGGCGGGCATTTCGACCCCGGCCATATCCGGTGCCACGGCGAAGCCTTCAAATTCATCGTTTAGGGCATGATCCCGAAAAGTGGGGACCGGTTTTCGGGACAAGATCATGCCCAAACAATCACCCTGCAATGCGGCTCGGCAGTTGAATTTCCGCCCGCGCTGTTCCAAGAAGCATCCAAGCAACCAGCATCCCAGGGAGTGATACGAAATGAAGCTTGTTCGTTACGGGGCCATTGGCCAGGAAAAGCCCGGCCTGATCGACAAATCCGGCCAATTGCGCGACCTGTCGGGGCAGATCAAGGACCTCAATGGCGAGACCTATTCGCCGGCCTCGCTGGCCAAGCTCGCCGCCCTCGACCCCACCAAGCTTCCGGCCGTCAGCGGCACCCCGCGGCTCGGCGCGCCCGTGACCGGGATCTCCAAATTCGTCGCCATCGGCCTGAACTACGTCGATCACGCCAAGGAGACCGGCAATCCGATTCCGCCCGAGCCGATTTTCTTCCTGAAGGCCAACACCTCCCTCAGCGGCCCTAACGACCCGGTCGAAAAGCCGCGCGAATCCAAGAAACTCGACTGGGAAGTCGAAATCGCCGCCATCATCGGCACCCGCGCCAAATACGTCTCCGAGGCCGACGCCCTCAACCACGTCGCCGGCTACTGCGTCTGCAATGACGTCTCGGAACGCTATTTCCAGCAGGAGCGCGGCGGACAATGGACCAAGGGCAAATCGCACGACACGTTCGGCCCGGTCGGCCCGTGGCTGGTCACCAGGGACGAGATTGCCGACGTGCAGAAACTCTCGATGTGGCTCGACGTCAACGGCAAGCGCTGCCAGACCGGCTCGACCTCGACCATGATCTTCACCATCGCGAAGTGCATTGCCTACGTCTCGACGTTCCTCACCCTGCTGCCCGGCGATGTCATCACCACGGGCACGCCGCCCGGCGTCGGCGCCGGCATGAAGCCGCCGAAATTCCTCAGCGTCGGTGACGTGGTCACGCTCGGCATCGAGGGGCTGGGCGAGCAGCGGCAGGAAATCATCGCGGCGTGACGCCGTGATGAGCCCACCGTCGTCATTGCGAGGAGCGTAAGCGACGAAGCAATCCAGACTTACCTTGCGGCCTGATGGATTGCTTCGCTTCGCTCGCAATGACGGCGCTCCACGGTCGCGAATTTTCGAGGGATACCGCATGAAGCTCTCCTTCTCCCCCGCCTCGCCGTTCGCACGCAAGGTGCGCATTGCCGCGATCGAACTCGGCCTGATCGACAAGATCGAATTCGTTCCGGCGACAGTTGCGCCGGGGCAGCCCAACGATGAATATTCGCGCATCACGCCGCTGAAGAAGCTGCCGGTGCTGATCCTGGACAATGGCGAGGTCATCCTCGATTCCTACGTCATCGTCGAATATCTCGACGAACTCGCCGGTGGGGGAAAGCTGATACCTGCATCCGGCGCAGGCAGGTGGAAGGTGAAGAGCGACCATTCCCTGTTGCAGGGCATGCTCGATTCGATGCTGCTCTGCCGCTACGAGAGAATGGTGCGGCCGGAGCCGCAGCGCTGGCAGGCCTGGAACGACGATCACTGGAACCGGGCCTGGACCGGCATGGCGCGGTTCGAACGGCAGGCCGACATGCTGGCGCGGCCGCTCGATATTTCCCATATCGGCCTGGTCTGCGTGCTCGGCTATGCCGATTTCCGCTTTGCCGATTGCGGCTGGCGCAAGGCCTACCCGAAGCTCGATGCCTTCCATCAGAAGATGCTGGAGCGGCCTTCGGTGAAGATTTCGGCGCCGCCGCCGGCCTGAGAGGCAGAAAGTTGTCATGAGTCTCAAATTCACCGCCGGCGATCTCACCATCCGTCGCATCATCGAGCAGGAAACCACCTTCCTGCCGGCGCTGGACCTGCTGCCCGGCCTGACGCCGGACCTGTTGGCGGAAAACCGGCCCTGGATGCTGGGTGCCAACGCGATCGACGCCAGCGACGTCTTGATCCTGTGTTTTCAGTCCTACATCGTGAAGACGCCGCACCACATCATTCTGGTCGACAGCTGCATCGGCAACGACAAGCCGCGGCCGCTGCGCCCGAAATGGAACATGAAGACCGACGGCACCTATATGCGCGCGCTGGCGACGGCGGGTTTTTCGGTCGAGGACATCGACTACGTGATGTGCACCCATCTGCATGTCGATCACGTCGGCTGGAACACGCGGCTTGAAAACGGCCGCTGGCTGCCGACCTTTCCGAACGCACGCTACATATTCGGCAAGAGTGAATTCGACTACTGGACCGGGCAGAACGCCAGTACGCCGGTCCCCCCGTTCGGCGACAGCGTGCTGCCGATCGTCGAAGCGAAGCGGGCCGAGATCGTGCACGACGATTTCGAGATCGGCGACCATGCACGGATCTTGCCGACACCGGGACATACGCCCGGACACGTCGCCTTCACCTTCGGCCGCGGCAAGGACACCGCGGTGGTGAGCGGTGACCTGATGCATTCGCCGCTGCAGGCGCGCTACCCCGAGCTCTCCGCCAAATTCGATGTCGACCAGGTGCAGTCCGCCGCAACCCGGCGCAGTTTCCTGGAGCGCTATTGCGACACCGACACGCTCTGCTGCACCGCGCATTTCCCCTCGCCATCGACGGGGAAAATCCGCCGCTGGGGCGACGGATTTTCCTGCGAGGCGGTTTAGAAAGATCGTAGGTGGGCAAAGGCGCGCTCTTTGCGCCGTGCCCACCAAATGGATCGGGCGGGAGTACGCAGTCGGTGGGCACGCGGAGCCTGTCATCGGGCGCGCATTCGCGCGACCCGTTGGCTTTGCCCACCCTACATTTCATTGCCGACGCGGCGAGCGGCTCAGTCGAACAGGCTCGGCGTGTGATTGACCACCGCGCCTTCGATCGCGAGCATCTTCAATTTCGTCACGACGCCGCCATTGGCGGAGAAGCCGCCGGGCTTGCCGCCGGCGGCGAGCACGCGATGACAGGGCACCACGATCGGACAGGGATTGCGCCCGAGCGCCTGGCCGACATCGCGCGACAACTCGACGCCGCCGAGCCGCTTGGCGATGTCGCCATAGGTCATGGTCTTGCCCGGCGGAATGGTGCGGGCGATGTCATAGACTCCGCGGTTGAACTCGGGAACGCCGTCGAGATCGAGCACGACGTCGGAAAGGTCGTTCGGCTTGCCCGCGAGCAGTTCGACGATCCCGTCGATCGCGCTCTTCACTTCGGGCGGTGGCAGCGCCTCCGTGAGTTCGCCATGGGCCTGACGAATGCGGGTGCGGGTCTTGTCCTCGCTGCCCATCGGCAGTTGCACGCCATTGATGCCGCGGGCACCCCAAATGATGCCGCAGCGGCCGATCGCGGTGTCGAAGATTGCAAATGAGTGGCCGGTCATGGCTGGCTCCAATCTGATCGCCCCATGGTCTGTGTTTGATGCTGGGCTGGAATCTAGGCTTGGAAATTGTTGCTATCCACCCGGATTCCGGGGAAATTCCGCGCCGTCCCATGGAAAAGAGTCGAAGACTCGTCATCACCGGGCTTTGACCCGGTGATCCATCTTCTTCGAAAAATGCTTCTTTGCCGAAGAAGATGGATACGCGGGTCAAGCCCGCGTATGACTGCCTACCATTCCTCGCTCCTTCAGCCCCAACGAGCAGCCCCCATGCAGACGCTCCACGTCAACGGATACGACATGGCCTATCTCGAGATCGGCCGGGGCCCGCCGCTGGTCTGCGTGCATGGCACGCTCGGCGATTTCCGCACCTGGTCGGCG
>DATNMT010000035.1:0-6189 GCA_035602495.1 Bradyrhizobium sp. | reverse complement strand
TCCCAGGTCGGGCTTTCGCATTCCACCCAGGCGCGCAGTCCCTGCAGCATGGCCTCGGAATCGAACGGAAGGTTGGCAGGGTTCATGGGGATTCTCTTGGGGTTAGAGCCGACTTTGAACAACGCATCGGCACCGCGCGGTGCTTACGAGAATGACCGGCAAGGTATTTGTAAAGTGAAAGATACGCGAAGCGACGCGTCCTGGATCGCAGCACGGCCATGAGCGAGATACCCGATTGACGCGCCGCGCGCTTGGTGCAAGTCTCAAATATCTTGAAGTTACAGCGTGTTAGTGCGCCTAAATAACGCACCGCATGCATAACGAATAAGCCGGCTTTGACCAGTTTCACGTCAGGAGATTCGAGAATGTTCCACCTCTCGCGCTGGAAATCCGCCGCGGTAGCGGGGGCGCTTGCGCTTTCGTCCGCGTTGACGTCACAGGCGTTTGCCGCCGGCAAGACCATCACCGCGGTGATGCATGCCGATTTGCGCACGCCGGGGATGATGACGACCGCCTATATCGTGCGCGATTTCGGCTACATGATCTTCGACACCCTGGCAGCGGAGGACGCCAACTTCAAGATCCAGCCGCAGATGGCCGAGTGGAAGGTTTCCGACGACAAGCTCACCTACACCTTCACGCTGCGCGACGGCCTGAAGTGGCACGACGGCGCGCCCGTCACCGCGGAGGACTGCGTCGCCTCGCTGAAGCGCTGGGGCAAGGCCGACAGCATGGGCCAGAAGCTGATGGATTTTACCGCCAGCATCGAGGCGCCCGATGTCAAGACCATCACGCTGAAGCTGAAGGAGCCCTACGGCCTGGTGCTGGAATCGATCGGAAAACCGTCGTCCTTCGTGGCGTTCATGATGCCGAAGCGGCTGGCGGAAACGCCAGCCGACAAGCCGCTGCCGGAGCTGATCGGATCGGGCCCCTTCAAATTCGTGGCCGCCGAGTTCCAGCCTGGCGTGCGGGCGGTGTTTGAGAAGAACAAGGATTACGTGCCGCGCAAGGAGCCGCCGAGCTGGACCGCCGGCGGCAAGGTGGTGAAGGTCGACCGCGTCGAGTGGATCACCATGGCGGACGCGCAGACCGCCGTGAACGCGCTGCAGTCGGGCGAAATCGACTTCATGGAGGTGCCGTCGTTCGATATCTTGCCGGTACTCGCCGCCAACCCCGACATCAAGGTCGAAACCCCGAACAAGCTCGGCTTCCAGACGGTCGGGCGAATGAATTTCCTCTTGCCGCCATTCGACAACGTGAAAGTTCGCCGCGCCGCCTTCCTGGCGATGAACCAGAAGGACGTGCTGGACGCGCTGATCGGCAATCCTCAGTATTACAAGATCTGCGGCGCATATTTCATGTGCGGCACGCCGCTGGCTACCGACGTCGGCTCGGAGACGCTGGTGAAAGGCAACGGCATGGCGGAGGCGAAAAAACTGCTCGCCGAGTCCGGCTATGACGGCACGCCGATCGTGATCATGGCGCCGGGCGACGTCGTGACCCTGAAGGCGCAGCCGATTATCGCCGCGCAGTTGTTGCGCGAAGCCGGCTTCAAGGTGGACGTGCAGGCCACCGACTGGGGCACCGTGATCAGCCGTCGCACCAGCCAGAAGCCGATCAAGGAAGGTGGCTGGAACATGTTCTTCACCAACTGGGCCGGCGCCGACGTGATCAATCCGATCGCCAACTTCGCGATCGGCGGCCGGGGCAAGAATGGCGGCTGGTTCGGCTGGGCCGACGATCCCAGGATCGAACAGTTGAAAGACGCCTTCGCGCGCGCGTCGTCGCCGGAGGAGCAGAAGAAGTTCGCCGCCGAGGTCCAGAAGGAAGCCTATGACCAGGTGATCTATATTCCGCTCGGCGAATTCACCCAGCCCAGCGCCTGGCGCAAATCGCTCACCGGGGTGCTCGACGGCCCGGCGACGCCGGTGTTCTGGAATATCGACAAGTCGGAGTAGGGGGCGCCCTTCGCCTCCCGTGGCCTCGTGGTTCGAGACGCGCGGCGTTGCCGCGCTCCTCACCATGAGGATTTAGGACCTCATCCTGAGGAGCGGCCTCTTGGCCGGGTCTCGAAGGATGAGGCCACCGATATTGAGCCTGGGTACAGACGGCGCCGCTTTTCGCAGCGGCGCCGCTGCGTATTTGTGGCCTCAAAACCTCGCGCGCTCCGCAAAAGCCGGCTTGACATAACCGTAAGCCATGGCTTACCGTTAGCCATGGCTTACGGAAGTGCCCTGGCTGTGCTGGCCGATCCGACCCGGCGAAAAGTGTTCGAGCGCCTGCGCGCCGGGCCGCGCGCGGTCAACGGGCTCGCGGCCGGCTTGCCGGTTTCGCGGCCGGCGGTGTCGCAGCATCTCAAAGTCCTGAAAGACGCAGGCCTCGTCGAGGAGCGCAGCGAGGGCGTGCGGCGGATCTATTCGCTGCGGCGCGAAGGGCTGCGGGAGCTGCGCGAATGGCTGGACAGTTTTTGGGGCGATGCGCTCGAGGCTTTCAGGCTGGAAGCGGAAAAATCCCACAAGGCCAGGCGAAACAAGAGGAGCAGATGAATGAACGAGATGACCGTCATCGCGCCGGTGCGCAAAACCGTCCGCGTCAAGGCGCCGATCGCGCATGCCTTCGACGTCTTCACCAGCGGCCTGACGCGCTGGTGGCCGCACGATCACGGTGTCGGCAAGAAGCCGATCGCGAAAGTCTTGATGGAGCCGCGGCTCGGCGGGCGCTGGCTCGAAATATCGCAGGACGGCACCGAGACTCCGGTCGCTACCATCACCGTGTGGGAGCCGCCGCACCGGCTGGTGATGGTGTGGCAGATCAACGCGCGATGGCAGCCGGACGCGGCGATGAAATCCGAAGTCGACGTGCGCTTCACCGCCGACGGCCCGGACGCCACCCGGGTTGAACTCACCCACCACAAGTTCGAGACCATGGGCGCGGAAGCGGGTGCCTCGATGCGCAAGGACGTCGATGGCGGCTGGCCCGGCCTGATCGAACACTTCGCGCGTGAAGCCGAACGCGGCGCGAATTAAGGCAGCAACCAAAGGAAATCGCCATGACCGAATTCACCGTCCACACCATTCCCGGCAGCCCGTTTGCGCGCGCGGTGCTCGCCACGCTCGAAGAGAAGGGCGCGCCTTATCGCGTCGCGCCGGTGGCGCCGGGCGGGATGAAATCGCCGCAGCATCTCGCGCGCCATCCGTTCGGACGGGTGCCGGTAATGGAGGATGACGGCTTCAGGCTCTACGAGACCCAGGCGATCCTGCGCTATCTCGACCGCATATTGCCAGCGCCCGCGCTGACGCCCGCCGATCCCAGGCGCGCCGCGCGCATGGACCAGGTGATGAACATCAACGACTGGTATCTGTTCCCCGGCGTCGGCAGCGTCATCGTGTTCCACCGGGTGGTGGGGCCGCGGGTGATGGGGCTTGTGCCCGATGAAGCTGCGATTTCGGCCGCGATGCCGAAGGCGCGCACGGTATTTACCGAACTGGCGCGGCTGCTCGGCGAACAGCCGTTCTTCACCGGCGACGCGCTTTCGCTCGCCGACCTCATGGTGGCGCCGGCGGTCGCCTTCTTCACGGAGACGCCGGAATGGACCGAACTCGGCGCGCCGCACGCCAATCTCGTTGCCTGGGTTTCGCGGATGGAGGCGCGGCCGAGCCTGAAGGCGACCACCTGGGAGCGCGTCGCCGAGATGGCGAAAGCGGCCTGATCGATCGGGATCGCTCCGCTGCGCCGGTTTTGTCGTCGCGGAGGAGCATCGTTGGCGTGACGGAACGCAGCTGTCCAGGGCGTGAACCCATAAATTCAGAGCGGTCCGTGGACGTCCGCTTTGGTGCGCATTCCGGACTCAAGTCGGACATCGCGTGAGGTCCGAAAACTGCCCAGAAACGGACGTTGCTGCATTTGGCCAGTTGGAGCTTTCATCCGAAAGCGTTCGGACCCACGGATTCGCCTGTCAGATGGTCTTCGATATTATCGGCGACCTCCTCGCATACCGACGCCAACTCAAGCAGCTCGTTCTTCACGAAAGGATCGTCGGTCTGCTCGGCAAGTTTCCGATACATGGCCGCTTGGCCCCGTAAAGAGTCAGGCCAATCATGCATGCCGAACACAGTACCATTGAGCTTGGAGTCGTGACAACACATAGTGGGGCTTTCACTGCAACGCCGAATACTGAAACTGATGTAGGTTCGCAATCCGCCAACGCCACTAAATTGAGTTTTAGTCCCGATGCGCCGCGGCGCGGAATTCCAGACACGCGATGCGGCATTATTTCCCGTGGCCTTCAGTGGCGATGCCCGTGTGCTGGCCCGGCGCCATCGGCTGCTCCGATTACCGCTTTCGAAATTTCCCGTTAGCGATTCGGACCCGGGCCGCCATATGTGGCCGGGGCGAGAAGTTCGATGATCACTGACGGCTCTGTCCGTCGAAAGGAAAATGACATGACTGGACGAAGAACGACGATGGTATTGGAAACCAGGATGAAATTCGTATTGATTGGCGCCGCCGCGCTTGCCGCGGCAGCTTTCGCAACTCCGGCGCTGGCGCAAGCCGTTATCGAAGATCCCGGCTATTGCGCGCAGTTCTACCCGAATGCAAATTGCCAAAACTTGGGAGCGGGCAATCCGTACACCAATGGCGGCTACTGGCAGAACGGCAACGCGTCCCCGGAACCTCGTTGGCACCGTCATCATCGGATGCACCGCGGATAATGGAAAAGAAGCGGCCAAGCGGCCGCTTCCAACCGCTGCGCTCTGTGGCCTTCAAAATCTCACGACTCGATAGTGATTTGTCGGAATCCGAGCGCCACCGCCGGATGTTGGTCATCCGCACGAATGATCTGACAGAGCTGCCTCCGCTCGACGGCGCAGCGTGGCTTCATTTCGTCGAATGAAAATTGAGAGTGCATATCCCGCCGCAATAAATAGGCCCAATGAGATCACGCTCAGCGTTCCAGAAATCTTGTAAATTTCGGCCCCCACCGCATAAGCACCGAAGCCGAAGAGACACGCCCAGCAGATTCCACCAATTATATTGAAGAAGAAGAAACGACCTGCCGGCATGCAATTGGCGCCCGCAAGCAAAGCCGCAAACATTCGCAGCACTGCAATGAAACGCCCGAAGAATACGACTGCGTTCCCATACTGAAAAAAGAGATATCGACCAATCAGCAATCGATCCTCATCGAGGCGGATGTACCGGCCGTATCTGCGAAGAAAGGGCAAACCGAGCTGACGCCCGACCATGTATCCCATACCGTCCCCCACAATCGCGCCCGCTGCGGCTGCCAATACAACGATAACGATGTTGATTTGAGCAGTGGTGGCGGCAAGGAGTGCAGCGGCAAAAAGGATTGTCTCTCCGGGAAGAGGCACGCCGGCACTTTCGAGCGCAACAACACCAAAGATGATCCACGGGCCGTAGGTTGGGATCAAGCTAATCAAGGCATCCGACAAGGAAGTAAACTCCGTCTTTTGAGGTCCCATAACCGTGAAGCCGCACAACCCCCGCGGCTACGATGGTGAATTCGAAATGTTGACGATATTTCATGGTACTTCACCAAATGGTGAGATGTTCGCGAGCGATCGATTTATAGTAGGCGGCGATGGAAAGATCGTCCGCCGGTTCTTATTTCGTGTGTGTGGAGGGTCCACGATTCCTTGCCATTGGTCCAATGGATAAAAACGCACAGCTTCATTGGACATACCGATGGCCATCCTGCCCAGTCTTCAACAACTCCGCTTTCTGTGTGCTCTGGCCGAGCAGTGCCATTTCGGCCGTGCTGCGGAAAGTTGTGCCGTCACGCAATCGACGCTGAGCGGAGGGATCAAGGAGCTCGAGGCAAGGCTGGGCATAACGCTGTTTGAGCGCAGCCATCGCCACGTGATGCTGACGCCCTTGGGGAAAGAGATCGCGACGCGCGCCCAGCGCCTGCTAGTCGACGCCGAGGAGCTGGTCGGGTTGGCCCGCAACGCGCAGGAGCCATTGTCCGGACCGCTCCGGTTCGGGGTAATCCCGACAGTCGGGCCGTATGTCCTGCCCTCGCTGCTGCCACATCTGGGCACCGCGCTGCCGAAGCTCAAGCTGTACGTGCGGGAGGCTCCGACTGCTGTCCTGCTGGACAAGCTGGCTGCAGGAGAGCTCGACATTTTGCTGGCGGCCATTCCTTACCAACTCGGCGATGTGGAG
>DATNMT010000032.1:0-3556 GCA_035602495.1 Bradyrhizobium sp. | reverse complement strand
AAGGGGAGAAGGGGACACCGGGTACGATATGCCGGTTCACCCCTTCGCAATCCGCCGGCAATGCTGCCACGCCGCCGCCATCAGATTCTCGCTCGCCTCCGGGGTGCGGAATGCCGAATGCGCCGACAGCGTCACGTTGGGCAGTTTTGTCAAGGGATGATCCTTTGGCAGCGGCTCGATGTTGAAGACGTCGAGGCCGGCGTGCCGGATATGCCCGGATTGCAGTGCTGCGATCATCGCAGTTTCGTCGACCATCGCGCCGCGCGCGGTGTTGACGAGGATGACGCCCGGCTTCATCGCGGCGATGCGCCTTGCCGACAGGAAGCCGCGGGTTTCGTCGTTCAGCAACAGATGCAGCGACACCACGTCGCTTCGCGTCAGCAGCGTATCGAGATCGACGAACTCGACGCCGGCAAAACTCTTCGGCGAGCGGTTCCAGGCAATCACGCGCAGGCCGCTGCCGAGCGCGATGCGGGCGACTTCGGCGGCTATGCCGCCAAAACCGATCAGGCCGAGCGTCTTGCCGGTCAGCTGCATGCCGTCCTCACGCAGCCAGTTGCCGGCGCGCATTTCGCGGTCCATTTGCGCGATGCCGCGCGCCGCCGCCCACATCAGCGCGATCGCGCATTCCGCCACGGCGGTGTCGCCATAGCCTTTGATCAGATGGACTTCGATGCCGAGCTCGGCGAGCTCCTCGGGGTTCATGTAGCTGCGGGCGCCGGTGCCGAGAAACACGACATGCTTGAGGCCGGTACAGCGCCGCGCAATGTCCGTCGGCAGCGGGGTGTGATCGATGATGACGATCTCGGCGCCATCGAGCAAAGCCGGTATCTGATCGGCCGTGATGTCGGGGTTGCGGTTGATGCGCAGCGGCGGATCGCCCGGTTTGTTCAGCCGCTCGAAAATATCCGCCAGCGACCCGTTGGCGTCGACAAAAACTCCGCGCACAGCCATCTCCGTCGGTTTTCAGGAAGCAACGCCGGCGAGTGCCAGCACCGTATGCATCAGCACGTTCGCTCCCGCCGCGCAATCGGCTTGCGTAGCGTCCTCCAGCTCGTTGTGGCTGACGCCGTCCTTGCAGGGCACGAACACCATCGCCGCCGGCATGACGGTGTTGAGATTGCAGGCATCGTGTCCGGCCCCGGAGGTGATACGGCGGTGCGAATAGCCGAGCGCCTGGGCGGCGTGCTCCACCGCATCGACCAGTTTGGGATTGAAATGGGTCGGCGGCTTGCGCCAGACCAGATCGAGCGTGACCTCGACCTTGCGCCGCGCCGCGATCTCGGCAATCGCTGCGCGCAAGTCCTTGTCGAGCACATCCATGATCCCTGCGTCGGCGCTGCGGCAATCCATGGTGAAGGCGATCTCGCCGGGAATGACGTTGCGCGACGGATTGGCGATGACGGCTTCGCCGATGGTGCCGACCGCGTTGGGGCCATGCTTGCTGGCGATACTCTCCATCGCCAGCACGATCTCCGAGAGCGTCGCCAGCGCATCGCGGCGCAGCGGCATCGGCGTCGATCCCGCATGGCTCTCGAAGCCGGTGATCCTGCCGTCGTACCACAGCACACCCTGGCCGGAATCGACCACGCCGATGGTCTTGCCTTCCGCTTCGAGAATCGGTCCCTGCTCGATATGCAGTTCGACGAAGCTGGTGAATTTTTGCGTGCCCACCGGCGCCTTGCCGCGATAGCCGATGCTGTCCAGCGCCTCGCCCACGGTGACGCCGTCGGCGTCCTTGCGCGACAGGATATTGTCAGTGGTGAAATCGCCGACATAGGCGGCCGACGCCATCATCGCCGGCGCGAAGCGCGAGCCTTCCTCGTTGGTCCAGTTGCAGATGCAGATCGGGATTTCGGTCTCGATCCCGGCATCGTTGAGGGTACGCACCACCTCGAGCGCCGCCAGCGTGCCGAGCACGCCGTCGAACTTGCCGCCGGTCGGCTGGGTGTCGAGATGCGAGCCCAGCCCGACCGGCGGCTTTGTCATGTCGCGGCCCTTGCGCAGTCCGAACATCGAGCCCAGCGTATCGACATGCACTTCGAGGCCCGCGGCCTCGCAGGCCTTTCTGAACCAGTCGCGGACCTGCTTATCCTCAGGCCCGAGCGTCAGCCGCCGCACCCCGCCCTTGGCGGTGGCGCCGAACTTTGCGGTTTCGTGAATCGTGTCCCAGAGGCGGGCGGAATCGATTTGCAGATTGGACGCGATTTTTGCCATTCAGCCTTCCAAAACCGTTGGTGCGTGCTTTCGGGCGGCATGGTAGAACTACAAGGCACATCCTGTCGAGGCACGGAGCACGATCGATGATTGCCGGACTGGCGAAGAAGGAACAAGGCGGCTTCAGCGAGACGGAAATGCTGCCGAGCTACGAGGCGCGGCTGGCCTGCCGCAACGGCATGGCCGGCAGCACCGCCGGCGTCGCCAACGGCTTCGTGCAGGGCAATCTCGCGATCCTGCCCGAAAAACTCGCAGCCGCCTTTCACCGGTTCTGCCAGCTCAACCCGAAACCATGCCCCGTGATTGGCATGTCGGATGTCGGCGATCCCCGCATTCCCGCGCTCGGGATCGATCTCGACATCCGCACCGACCTGCCGCGCTACCGGGTCTGGCGCGACGGCGAGGTGGTGGAGGAGCCGACCGACATCAGGGAGTATTGGCGCGACGATCTCGTTGCCTTCGTGCTCGGTTGCTCGTTTTCGTTTGAAGAGGCACTGATGGCGGACGATCTGCCGATCCGCCATATCGAGCGCAGGGTGCGCGTGCCGATGTACCGCACCAATATCGCTTGCAAGGCGTCCGGGCCGTTCGCTGGCCCCATGGTGGTGTCGATGCGCCCGTTCAAGCCGGCGGACGCGATCCGCGCGGTGCAGATCACCTCGCGCTTCCCGGCGGTGCATGGCGCGCCGGTCCATCTCGGCCATCCGCATTCGATCGGGATCAAGGATATCGCCAAGCCTGATTATGGCGACGCGGTTCCGGTGGAAGCCGACGAGATTCCGGTGTTCTGGGCCTGCGGCGTGACCCCGCAGGCGGTGATCGCAGCCGCAAAATTGCCGTTCGCGATTACGCATGCGCCGGGCCTGATGCTGGTGACGGACTTGCGCAACAAGCAGCTCGCGGTGCTCTGAGTCTTCAGCGAGAATCTCAGAGTCGTCATGCCCGGCCTTGTGCCGGGCATCCACGTCTTTCTTTCTTGATGAGAGGAAGACGTGGATGGCCGGGACAAGCCCGGCCATGACGAGAAGGGAATCAACCGTGCCCATGCTCCGGCAGCGTCAGCCCGAAGGCCTTCGACAAGTCCGCGATCTGCGCCGGCGTCAGATAACGCGGGTTGAGACCGCGCAGCAGCAGATAGAGTTTTGCCGTCTCCTCAAGCTCTTCGATCGCGAACACCGCGGCCTCCAGTGAATCGCCGGAAACCACCGGGCCGTGATTGGCGAGCAGCACGGAGGAATATTTGCCCGCAAGCCCCTTGATCGCATCCGCCACCGCCGGATCGCCGGGCCGATAATACGGCACCAGCGCGGTGGCGCCGCATTTCATCAGGTAGTAGGCG
>DATNMT010000235.1:0-5331 GCA_035602495.1 Bradyrhizobium sp. | reverse complement strand
TCGCGATCCCGCTCGCGCTGGTGCTTGGCGCCACGCCCAAGACCGCATGGCTGCTCGGCGTGCTCTGGCTGTTGAAGGTGATCCCCGGCATTCCGGGATTGCGGCAGTTGCGCCGGGTGCTGGTGCTGGAATGCGGGCCGCTGTTGAGCGTGCTGGTGATTTTCCTGATGGTGCTGTTCGTGGCTTCGGTCGTGGTGCACTATCTGGAGCGCGACGCCCAGCCGGTCGCCTTCGGCAGCGTGCCGGCGACGTTGTGGTGGGCGGTGGCGACCCTGACCACCACCGGATATGGCGACGTGGTGCCGATCACGCCGCTCGGCCGGCTGGTGGCGGCCTTCGTGATGATCTGTGGGCTTGGCGTGTTCGGGCTGTGGACCGGTATTCTCGCCACCGGCTTTGCCGCCGAGACCCGCCGCGACAATTTCCTCAAGACCTGGGAATCGGTGAGCAAGGTGCCGTTCTTTGCTGCCCTCGGCCCCTCGGCGATCGCCGACGTGACGCATATGCTGCGCACCATGGACCTGCCGGCGCGCACCATGATCATCAAAAAGGGCCAGGTCGGCGACTGCATGTATTTCATCGCCGATGGCGAGGTCGAGGTCGAGTTGCCGGGCAAGAAGGTCAGACTCGGCGACGGCGCCTTCTTCGGCGAGATGGCGCTGCTCGGCAACAATCTGCGCTCCGCCAATATCATCACGTCACGGGTGTCGCGGCTCCTGGTGCTCGACCTCGTGGATTTCCGCATGCTGATGGCGCGGCATCCGGATCTGGCCGAAACCATCGACGCCGAAGCCAAACGGCGCGCGCTGGAGAATAAATGATGCAGCAACATGCCTCGCCCGCCACCGAGGTGGCAAGCGCACCGATACTCGAACTCGACGGCGCGCGCGCCACCATCCGCCTCAACCGGCCGAGGCACCTGAACCGGCTGCAGCCCGACGACCTCGATGTGCTGCTGAAATGGTTCGACCGGATCGAGGCCGATCCCGCGATCAGGGTATTGGTGCTGACCGGCACCGGACGCGCCTTCAGCGCCGGCTATGACCTCAATTCAGTCGCCGAACGCGCCAGCAGCGCCGTTGAGGAGAGGAGCGCCGGCTCGGCGTTCGAGGTCGTCGTCAACCGGCTCGAGGATCTCGGCGTGCCCACGATTTGCCGCCTCAACGGTGGCGTCTATGGCGGCTCGACCGACCTGGCGCTGGCCTGCGATTTCCGTATCGGCGTCGATTCCTGCGAGATGTTCATGCCGGCGGCCCGGCTCGGGCTGCATTATTACAAGAGCGGCATCAAGCGCTACGTATCGCGGCTCGGCGTCGACAACGCCAAACGGCTGTTCCTGACCGCCGAGAAGATCAGCGCCGCGGAGATGCTGCGGATCGGCTATCTCACCGCGATGGCGCCGGCCGAGGCGCTCGACGAAGAGGTCGACCGGCTGGCGACGGTTCTCGCCGGCAACGCACCGGTGGCGATGGCCGGCATGAAACGCGCGATCAACGAATTCGCCCGTGGCAGGCTGGACGAGGAGGCCGCCGACCGCCGGGCGCGCGACAGCATGCGCAGCGCCGAGATCAAGGAAGGCATCGCGGCATTCGCGGAGAAGCGTCCGCCGAAGTTCTAGCGGAGGTGTTGTCGACCTCGTCCTGCGGTCGCGGCCTCAGGCCACCCGATTAGTCTCGACGATGGCCTTTCGCGCCGGAGCGATTGTTGTCAATAGCGCTGCTGGAAGCTGTTGAAGCTAGAGACAAATCGAGAAACGAGGGCGGCGACTAGCGGTATTTCCTTTACCCTGTTGCCGCCGCGAAACACTCCGGAGGTAGAAAACTGCGGTCTCCTTTTGAACGCGCTGCGAAGTCGCCCCGACTGACGGGCAGGGACGCAACAACGGCTTCGCGCCACACTGGAGATTAGACAATGCTTCGTAAGGTTACTCTTGGACTGCTCGCCGCGGCTTCGCTCAGCGTTGCAGCCATCGCTCCCGCTTCCGCTCATGGCCTCCATGGCGGCTGGGGTCACGGACACTGGGGCCATGGCTTCGGCTTCGGCGGCCTCTACATCAACACCGGCGTCAGCGACTGCTATCGGCAGCAGATGGTTCAGACCCGCTACGGCCTGCGCCTGCGCACCGTCAACTTCTGCGGCTACGTGTACTGATCGGCGGAGAACGACGATGGAAGCCCTGATCGCGCGAGCGATCGGGGTTTTCGTTGTGGATATTAGTCGTCGACGAAGCTGACGGTATCGGCGATGCCGGCGCGAGAGGTCCGGTAGCTATTGACCTTGTGCGCATGATCGGCGAACCCGAACGAAATTCCGCAAACCACGCGGCGGTCGTCGCCCAGCTTGAAGTGGCGGCGGATCAGGCCGGAATGACGCGCCAGCGCGGCTTGCGCGATGGTGCCGAGGCCGAGCGCCTGGGCTGCCAGCATGAAGTTACTGACATAGGCGCCGCAATCGATCGCACCGTAAATCCCGAGCGGCTCGGTCGTATGAATAATGGCAACATGCGGGGCACCGAAGAAGTTGTAATTCTCCAGCGCCTGCCTGGCGTAGGCGGCCTTGTCGCCGCGCGGAATGCCAAGCGTGTTGTAGAGCTGGAAGCCGCTCTCGCGGCGGCGCTCGAGATAGACCCCGAGATATTCCCGCGGCGGCGTGAAATCATGATTGTCGCCTGCGCCTGAGGCGGCCTCAGTATAGATCAGTTTGCGGAAGCGTTCCTTGGCCGCGCCGCTTGCAATCAAGACCTGCCACGGTTGGCTGTTGCACCAGGACGCCGTGCGCTGCGCCACCTTGAGAACATGCTCGATGGTCTCGCGCGGCACCGGGTCGGGCAGAAACGCACGAACCGAATACCGTTCGTCCAGCAACTCTTCCAGCACGCCGATGCGATCTTTTGTCGCGTAGCGCGGTTTCGGCGACTTCGCCGCGGCATCCGCCATGATCATCTTCCCTTGGTCGGGATCTTGTTGAACGGCACGTCCTTGTCGACGCGGATGTCGCCGGGCAGCCCCAGCACGCGCTCGGCGATGATGTTGCGCAGGATTTCGTCGGTGCCGCCGGCGATCCGCATCGACGGCGAGCTCAAGAGCATTTGCTGGAACTGGCCGCGCGCCGCTTCCTCCGCGGCCCCGGTAAATACGCCGGCGGCGCCTTCGAGGTCCATCGCATAGGTCGCGATGTCCTGCAGCATCGAGCCCGCCACCAGCTTGCCGATCGAGTTCTCCGGTCCCGGGCGCTCGCCCTTGGACAGCGCCGAGATCGCGCGGTAGCTGGTGTATCTCAGCCCGCTCGCCTTTACCGCCCAGTTCGCCAGCTTCGAGCGGGTGGCGCGACCGTCGATGGCGAGCCCGTCATCGGTCATCAAATTGGAGCAGAACTCGAACATCTCGGGAAACCCGGTCGCAAGCCGCGCGCCGATCGACATCCGCTCGTTCATCAGCGTGGTCAGCGACACGTTCCAGCCGTCGCCGACGGCGCCGAGCCGCTGGTGATCGGGAATCACCACGTCGGTGAAATACACCTCGTTGAATTCCTGCATGCCGTTGGCCTGCTTGATCGGCCGCACTTCGACGCCCTTGCTCTTCATGTCGAGGAAGAACATCGTCAGCCCCTTGTGCTTGGGCACATTGGGATCGGTGCGCGTGATCAGGAGGCCGAAGTTGGAGTAATGCGCGCCCGAGGTCCAGATCTTTTGGCCGTTGATGATCCAGTCGTCGCCGCGCTTCTCCGCGCGGGTGCGCAGGCCGGCGACGTCGGAGCCGCCGGCCGGCTCCGAGAACAACTGGCACCAGATCTGCTCGCCGGCGGCGAGTTTCGGCAGATAGTGGCGCTTGTGCTCCTCGCTTCCATAGGCCATCACGGTCGGGCCGCACATGCCTTCGCCGATCTGGAACGGCTGGGTCAGCTTGCCGTAGACGCCCTCTTCCTGCTGCCAGATCACGCGCTCGATCGGCGTGGCGCCGCGGCCGCCATATTCCTTCGGCCAGTGCAGGCAGGCCCAGCCGGCCACGGCCTTTTTCTTCTGCCAGGCCTTGCCGACGTCGACGATTTCCTCGTTCTGAAGCCGGATGCGGCCGAGCGAGGCCTTCGACAATTCGGCCTCATACTGCTTCGGCGCATTGGCGTCGATCCATTTGCGGGCGAGGCTGCGGAATTCGGCTTCCTGCGGGGTGTCATCGAAATTCATGGCGGCTCCTTTTCCCTGTCATTCCGGGGCGTGCGTGAAACGCGCGAACTATGATGTGCAATTGCACATCGGAGAATCTCGATCCATAACCTCTGGATTGCGGGTTCGTGCTACGCACGCCCCGGAATGACGACTATCGTCCCCTGGTCGGTATCTTGTTGAACGGAACATCCTTGTCCACCCTGATATCACCGGGCAAACCGAGCAGGCGCTCGGCGATGATGTTGCGCATGATCTCGTCGGTGCCGCCCTCGACCCGGGTGCCGGGCGCGCGCAGCAGCATGGCCTGGAACTTGCCGGTGGCCTCAGAATCCTCCGCCCCGCTCAGCACGCCGGCGGCGCCCTGCAGGTCGAGCGCGTAGGTCGCGACATCCTGCACCATCGAGCCCGCCACCAGCTTGCCGATCGAATTCTCCGGCCCCGGACGCTCGCCCTTCGACAGCGCCGAGATCGCGCGCATCGAGGTGTATTTCAGTCCGCTCGCCTTCACCGCCCAATGCGCGAGTTTGGAGCGCACATTGCGGTCGTCGATCGCGGGACCGTCTTCCAGCATCAGATTGCTGCAAAACTCGAACAGTTCCGGAAAACCGGTCGCGACACCCGCGCCGATCGACATCCGCTCGTTCATCAGCGTGGTCAGCGACACGTTCCAGCCCTCATTGACTTCGCCGAGCCGCTGGCTGTCGGGGATCTTCACATCGGTGAAGAACACTTCGTTGAAGTCGGACTGGCCGCTGGCCTGCTTGATCGGCTTGACCACCACGCCCGGGCTCTTCATGTCCAGGAAGAACATGGTGAGGCCCTTGTGCTTGGGCACGTTCGGGTCGGTGCGGGTGAGCAGGATGCCATAGTCGGAGTAATGCGCGCCCGAGGTCCAGATCTTCTGGCCGTTGACGATCCAGTTGTCGCCCTGCTTTTCGGCGCGGGTGCGCAGGCCGGCGACGTCGGAACCGCCGGCCGGTTCGGAAAACAACTGGCACCAGATGTTTTCGCCCGACGCCAGCGGTGGCAGGTATTTGCGTTTATGATCCTCGGCGGCGAACGCCATCATGGTCGGCCCGCACATGCCGTGGCCGATGATGAACATGCCCGAGAGCTTGCCGAAGGCGCCTTCCTCCTGCTGCCAGATCACGCGCTCGATCGGGGTA
>DATNMT010000011.1:0-16307 GCA_035602495.1 Bradyrhizobium sp. | reverse complement strand
GCTGACCGACGTGTCGCTGGCCGCGATCGTCCAGAAGATTTTCGACGGCATGGATTCCGAAGCGCTGCTGGCCATTCCGTTCTTTCTGCTGGTCGGCGAGCTCATGAGTTCGGCCAACGTGGTGGTGCGGATCGCCAACCTGTCGCTGTCGCTGGTCGGACACATCCGGGGCGGGCTGTCGCAGGTCGTCGTCGTCTTCAGCATGTTCTTCTCGGAAATGTCGGGATCGACCACCGCCGACGTCGCGGTGATGAGCCGCGCGCTCGGCGGGCCGATGAAGCGGGAGGGCTATACGCCGGCCTTCATCGCCGCGATCATCGCATCCGCCTCCACCATCGCGGCGCTGGTGCCGCCGAGCATCACCGCCGTGGTCTATGGCGCGGTCGGCAACGTCTCGATCGCCGGCCTGTTCATGGCCGGCGTGGTGCCCGGATTCATGATCGGCTTCGGGTTGATGATCTACTGCTACTTCTTCGGCCCCTCCGGTATGCGCAAGCCGCGGGCGCCTTTTCGCCAGGTGGTGTTCGCAACGGGCGATGCCGCGCTGCCGCTGATGATTCCGGTGATCCTGCTCGGCGGCATCCTGACCGGCTGGTTCACCCCGACCGAAGCCGGCGTGGTCGCGGTGGTCTGGATCATCGCGGTGGTGATCCCCGCGCTCAATCGCGGGCACATCCGGAAAATTCCTTATGACTTCTGTCTGGCCGGACTGATCTTTTCGCTGCCGCTGATCACCATCGGCGCCGCCAACGCGTTCGGCTGGATGCTGGCCTATTTGCGCGGCGCTATCGTGATTGCCGACTGGATCACCTCGATTGCCGGCAACGATCCGCATTACATCATGCTGCTGATGGTGCTGCTGTTCACCGTGGTCGGCGATTTCATCGAGCCGGTGCCGACCATCATCATCTTCATGCCGCTGGTGAATGCGCTGACCCAGGCCGGCGACATCAACGGCGTCCACATGGGCGTGGTGCTGATCGCCACGCTGGCGTTCGGGCTGATCACGCCGCCTTACGGGCTGGTGCTTTTGATGGCGTCGAAATTCGTCGGCGTCAGTTTCGGTAAGGCGCTGCGTGCAGCGCTGCCGATCTATGTGGTGTTCCTGGTGACGATCTGTTTCACGATCTACTTCCCCAAGGTGGTGCTGTGGCTGCCCAAGCACGTGATCCCGGAATCGGTCGGCTGCTTCAAGTCGCCGGCAGGTACGGGATATATTTGCCCGCCATAACGTCGTCCCTGGTTTCGCAGGCACGACGGCAAGGAACGGTGTCAGCTACTTCCCCTTGCTCGTGAACTTCTTCACCGCGACGCGAAATTCCTCGGTGTGCATGGCGTCGATGATCTTCTCTTCCTCGGCATCGAGCTGCTCCCTGGTCGGGGTGACCGCCGCCTGGTAGACCAGCGACTTGGTGCCGGCGATCGCGGCAGGTGGATTTTGCGCCAGCCGCTCGGCGAATTTTCGGGTTTCCGCCTTCAGTTCCGCCGCCGGGACAATTTTGGTGACCAGACCCCAATCATGCGCCTGCCGCGCGGAAAAACTGTCCTCGGCCAGAAATATCTGCAAGCTGCGGCGGGTGCCGACGGTGCCGACCATGCCGACCGTGCTGCCGCCATCGGGCGACACCCCGATCTTGCCATAAGCGGGCGTGAAGCGGGCGTCGTCGGCGGCAATGCAGAGGTCGGCGACAAAGGCGAGCCCCATGCCGGCGCCGGCAGCCGATCCATGGACGCTGGACAGCACGATCTTGGGCATCCGCCGCACGGTCTCGATGAACGCGTGATAGTGCTTGAGCAATTCGCCGACCACGGGGGCAATGGTATCGGCTGCGGCCGCAGCCCCAATGGTCTGCAGATCGCCGCCGGCACTGAAGGCGCGGCCTTCGCCTTCGATCACCAGCACCCGGATGTCGTCGTCCGCCTCGACGTCGGCGCCGAGCTGCTCCAGCTTTTTCGCGATCGAAAGATCGATCGAGTTGAAAGCGGCCGGCCGGTTGAGCGTAATGGTGGCGATCGCGCCCTCGACCCGGAGCAGCGCCGGATCGTCGGGCAGGGAGGCGGTGGCGTCGGCGGACGTCGGCATCTGTGACCTCCGGTCTCGAACAGGTGGCGGGCATTTAAATAGCAGAAGGCAAGTGGTGACAATCCCCGGCAAGTCTGCAAAATGCCACCAAGCGGTTAGCCGCAATGCAACAGGCGGAAGCGGAGGAGGCGAGCATGGTTACGACAGTCGACCGTCCGGTTTCCACCATCGATCCGTTTTCGCACGCGTTTCTGCGCAATCCCTATCCGCACCACGAAGCGCTGCGCGAGGCCGGTCCGGTGGTGTGGCTCGAACAATACGGCATATGGACCATGGCCCGGCATCAGGAGGTCCGCGACGCCCTGACCGATTGGCGGACGTTTTGTTCGTCGGCCGGCGTGGGCTTGAGCGATTTCCGGAAAGAACCGCCATGGCGTCCGCCGAGCATCATCCTGGAGGCCGATCCGCCGCTGCACACCCGCACCCGCGCGGTGCTCACCCGGATCATGTCGCCGGCTGCGATCAACGTGCTGCGCGAGACGTTTGCGCGTGAGGCAGAGTTGTTGGTCGACCGGCTGGTCGAACGGCGTGAATTCGATGGCATTGCCGATCTCGCCGAGGCCTATCCGCTAAAAGTGTTTCCGGACGCGGTCGGCCTTTCCGAGGACGGCCGCGAGAACCTGCTGCCTTATGGCAGCATGGTGTTCAATTCGTTCGGTCCCCGCAACGATCTGTTCGAGGCGGCGATGGCCAATGCCGGGCCGGTGCGCGACTGGATCATGTCGAAATGCAGCCGCGCGGCGCTGTCGCCTGGCGGCTTGGGGATGCAGATTTTCAACGCCGTCGATTCCGGCGAGCTGAGCGAAGGCGAGGCCGGCATGCTGGTGCGCTCGTTTCTGTCGGCCGGGATCGATACCACGGTCTACGGGCTCGGCAACGCGCTGTTTTGCTTTGCCCGCTACCCCGAACAATGGACCGTCCTTCGCGACAACCCGAACCTGATCCGCGGCGCCTTCGAGGAGGTGCTGCGCTTCGAGGCGCCGGTGCAGACCTTCTTCCGCACCACCACCAAGGCGGTCGAGATGTCCGGCGTCCGGCTGGGCGAGGGCGAGAAGGTGCTGCTGTTTCTTGCCGCCGCCAACCGCGACCCGCGGCGCTGGGACCGGCCCGATACGTTCGACGTGCGGCGCCGCGCCACCGGGCACATGACCTTCGGCACCGGCATCCATGGCTGCGTCGGGCAGGCCGTGGCCCGGCTCGAAAGCGAGGCGATCTTCGGTGCGCTCGCCAAACGAGTTGCGTCGTTTGAACTGACCGGCGAACCCAAGCCGCGGTTGAATAATACGCTGCGCGGGCTCGACACCTTGCCGCTTCGCGTGGTACCGGCCTGACCCGATGACGCAAGGACCAGTTCTGATCGCGGGCGCCGGCCACGCGGGCTTTCAGCTCGCGGCGTCGCTGCGCCAGCACGGCTATCACGAGCGTATCTGCCTGATCAACGACGAGGCGCATCTGCCGTATCAGCGGCCGCCTTTGTCCAAGGCTTACCTGAAGGGCGAAGGCCGGCCCGACAGCCTGATGTTCCGCCCCGACAAGTTCTACCGCGACCAGAACATCGAGCTGATCGCCGATCGCGCCGCCTTCATCGATCGCGCGGCGCGCAAGCTGCTGCTCGCCTCCGGCGCATTTCTCGACTATGGCCATCTGGTGCTGGCCACCGGCGCGCGCAACCGCCTGCTCGACATTCCCAACGCCAATCTGGCCGATGTGAAGTACCTGCGTATTCTCGACGAGAGCGAGGTCCTGCGGCAGCGGATCGCCACCGCCCGGCATGTCGTGGTGATCGGCGCGGGTTTCATTGGCCTGGAATTCGCCGCCACCGCGCGCATCAAGGGCCTCGAGGTCGACGTGGTCGAACTCGGCGCGCGGGTGATGGCGCGGGCGGTCACCGCCGAGATATCGGACTATTTTCAGGAGCGGCACACCGCCGCGGGCATCCGCATCCATCTGGGTGTGCAGGCGACCAGCATCGAGAGCGACGGGACCAACGTCACCGGCGTCAGCCTCAGCGACGGCCGCCATGTGCCGGCCGACCTCGTCGTGGTCGGCGTCGGCGTGCTTCCCAATGTCGAGCTCGCGGCCGAAGCCGGCCTGCCGGTGGCGTCGGGGATCATCGTCGACGAACACTTGCTGACGTCCGATCCCAATATCTCGGCGATCGGCGACTGCGCGCTGTTTGCGAGCCCGCGCTTCGGCGGCTCGCTGCGGCTGGAGTCGGTGCAGAACGCCACCGATCACGCGCGCTGCGTCGCCGCCCGGCTCACCGGTAACGCCAAGGCCTATGACGGCCAGCCCTGGTTCTGGAGCGATCAGGCTGACGACAAGCTGCAGATCGCAGGCCTCACTACCGGCTACGACCACGTCGTGGTGCGCGGCGATCCCGCGCAGCGATCGTTTTCCGCATTTTGCTACAAGGCCGCACGGCTCGTCGGCATCGAGTCGGTCAACCGCGCGGCGGACCACGTCTTCGGACGGAAGATTCTCGGCACGACCAGGTCGATCGCGCCGGAGCAGGCGGCTGATCTCAGCTTCGATCTGAAGGCCGCGCTGGTGTAGGATCATTTTATTAATTCGTCGTCCCGGACAAGCCAACGGGTCGGCGCAAAGCGCCGCCCGATGACAGGCTCCGCGCGATCCGGGACCCATGCGCCGCAGCCTTTCGATAGGCTGGATAGTAGTTGCCTTTCGTCGCATCAACCACGCCCTGTGGTTATGGGTCCCCGCGTTCGCGGGGACGACTCGGGGAGAGGGACTGCCTCTACTTCCGCCGCGGTCGGCATCGACGGCGCGGCACCCATCCGTTGCACGGAGATCGACGCCGCCACATTGGCGCAAGCAAGAGTATCACCAATCGATTTTCCCCTTGCCAGCTGAGCTGCGACCGCGCCGACGAAGCAGTCTCCGGCACCGGTGGTGTCGACAGCCGTCACGCGACGGCCGGCAATGATCAGGGGCTCGCCCTTGACGAGCGCCACCACGCCGCGCTTGCCCAGGGTCACGCAGATGATTTTTTCGCGGCTCGACGGCAACGATCTGGCAGCCCCGATGAAGCGTGCATGATCTTCAGTGTCGCGAAGTTCGGTGTTCGCGAGCAGGCTGAGCTCGCTCTCATTGAGGATGAGGATATCGACGAGATCGAGCAGCTCGCGGCCGAACGCGGTCGCGGGCGCAGGATTGAGGATCGTGGTCGCGCCGGCGGCGCGGGCGCGCTGGAAGAAGACGGTAACGGCGGGCAGCGGAATCTCGAACTGGCTGACCGCGATGTCGCCTTTCGCGAGCGCCGGCGCGACGACATCTGCGGCGCTCACAAATGCGTTGGCGCCGGGAATGACGACAATGGCGTTGTCGGCATTGGCGATCGTAATGATCGCCGTTCCGGTGTGGGCCTCGGCCGTTTCCCGCACAAAACCAAGGTCGATCCCCTGCGCGGCGAGGAACGCCCGCAACTCACGACCGAACGCGTCCACCCCGATCCGGCCGATCAGCGCGACCTGTGCGCCGAGTTTGGCGGCGGCGACCGCCTGGTTGGCGCCCTTGCCGCCGGGAAAATAAAGCACCGCGTTGCCGGCGACGGTTTCGCCGACGCGGGGATGCCGGTCGGCCGTGGCCACCACATCCATGTTGATGCTGCCGGCAACGAAGACGCGGCCCATGCGCTATTGCCCGATCATGCGCTGACCGAGAACTCCCGCTTGACGGCCTCGATGTCGGCGAGCGCCGGCAATCCGGCCTCGTTGCCGAGCCGCTGGATCTTGTAGGTCGAGGCCGCGCGGGCGAATTCGAAATGGTCGTGCCAGCTTTTGCCGGGATTGGCGAGGTACGAATAGACGTAGGCGCCGTGGAACACGTCGCCGGCGCCGTTGGTGTCGAGCACGCGGTCGAACGGGATCGGCAATGCGGGAAGGGTGTGGATTTTGCCGGCCTCGTCGTACCAGTAGAGGCCGCGCTCGCCCATGGTGACGCCGCCGACCCGGCATCCCCGGCTCTTGAGATAGTCCAGCATCTTCTCCGGCGTCAGATCCATCTGCTCGCACAGCCGCTCGGCGACGATGGCGACGTCGATGAATTCCAGCAGCTCATGGGTGTTGGTGCGCAACCCGCCGCCGTCGAGCGAGGTCAGGATGCCGGCCTCGCGGCACAGTTTGGCGTAGTGGATCGCCGCATCCGGCTGGTGGCCGTCGACATGCAGCGCGCGGCAGCCGCCGAGGTTCAAAAGCGGGAAAGGGTGGATGTGCTCGTCGTCGCGGCAGCGCACGATCGCCCGCTTGCCGTCCTTCGGCATGATGAAGGACAGCGAGGAGGAGTTGACCTTGCGCGGATGGATCGAGATTCCATACTTCGCGCTCATATCCTGGAACATCCGCCCCAGCCAGTCATTGGCGACGGTGGCGATCAGGTCCGGCACGATCCCGAGCTTGGCGCAGCAGAACGCCGCCGTGACGGCGTTGCCGCCGAACGACACCGCATAGGCCTTGGCGACATGTTTCTCGTCGCCGGTCGGCATGTGGTCGGTAATGAAGGTGACGTCGATATAGGTTTGTCCGATGAACAAGGCCTGCATTCGTTTTCCGTCGTGGCTGAAGGGTGGTCCCGGCGGCGCCCCACATTAGCACCGCTTATGCCGGTCATTCGCTGAAATTTTTCGCAATATCCCGCTCTTGATCGCTTGAGATAGCCGGGCGGCCAGACTACGACCGTCGTCGGCCTCAACTTGCCGCGCCGGTCCAACGGCCGGCGGCGGTTGTGAGTTCCTGACAGCGGGGGAAGACCATGCGGGGATGGTTTCGGTGATCATTGGCCTCGATCATATCGTCGTGCTGGTCGGCGATATCAAGTCCGCCTCGGCGACCTATGAAACGCTGCTGGCGCGCGCGCCGGCGTGGCAGAACAGCGGCGACGGCGCCGATCGCGTGCTGTTCACGCTGGAGAACATGACGCTGGAGCTGATGGCGCCGAGCGGCTTCAGCGTCGCCGCCGATCGCATCCGCAACGTGATCAAGCTGTGGGGCGAGGGGCTTGCGAGCCTTTGCTTTCGCGTCGGCGACATCGACAGGGCGTATCGCCGGCTCGATCGCGTGGCGCTGAAGCCGGACCCGGTGGCGGAGGTGGAGAGCCGCGATGCCGTTAGCGGCGCCGTGCTGCACTGGAAGCGCACCCGCGCGACCACCGAGCTGACGCGCGGGGTGCGAATGTTCTTTCTCGAGCTTGCCGGGGAGCGCCCGCTTTCGGCGGTGACCGCGGCGGCGCCGATCCTGGGCCTCGACCACGTCGTGGTGTCGACGCAGGATCCGGAGCGGGCGGCGGCGCTCTACGGCGCGCGGCTCGGCCTCGACATGGCGCTCGACCGCTCGCACCAGGACTGGGGGCAATTGATGTTCTTCCGCTGCGGCGACCTGATCGTCGAGGTGGTGAAGCGGCCGGTCGCAGGTAGCGACCAGGGCCACGACAAATTGTGGGGCTTGAGCTGGCGCATCGCCGATGTCGAGGCCACGCGCGCGCGGCTTGCCACGGCCGGCATCGATGTCTCCGAAGTCCGCGCCGGCCGCAAGCCAGGCACGCGAGTGATGAGCGTGCGCGACGGCACCTGCGGCATCCACACGTTGCTGCTGGAGCGGACGGGGAGGGATTGAGACGCACTCATCGTCATTCCGGGATGGTCCGAAGGACCAGACCCGGAATCTCGAGATTCCGGGTTCGATGCTTCGCATCGCCCCGGAATGACGGCTGTCGCGTCCCGTGCTACATCCGCTCCCTGACATCACCGGACGGCACCCTTGGCCAAGGCAACGCGAACTCTGAAATGGCAGCGCGACCCCGAGGGCATGCGGCTGCGCATCCTCGAGGCGGCGAAAGCGGAATTCGCCGCCCATGGGCTGGCCGGCGCGCGGGTCGACCGCATCGCGGCCAAGGCCGGCGCCAACAAGCGCATGCTGTATTACCACGTCGGCAACAAGGAAGACCTTTATCTCGCGGTGCTGGAAGGCGCCTACGAAAAAATCCGAATCGAGGAGCGCGGACTCGACCTCGAACATCTCGATCCCCCGCGCGCGATCGAGCGCCTGATCGATTTCACCTGGAACTATTTTATTCGCAATCCGGAATTTCTGGCGCTGCTCAACACCGAGAATCTGGCGAAGGCGCGGCACCTGAAACGCTCCACCAAGGTCAAATCGATTCATTTCCCCTTTGTCGAGATGATCCGCACCGTGGTGAGGCGCGGCGTCGAAAGCGGCGACTTCGTCGTCGCGGTCGATCCGGTGCAGCTCTACATCTCGATCGCGGCGCTGTGCTTCTTCTATCTGTCGAACAGTGCGACGCTCGGCGTGATCTTCGGCCGCGACTTGCTGTCGAAGGAAGCCAAGGACGAGCGCCTTGCGCATATGGTAGCGCTGGTGCTGGCGGCGCTGACCGGAAAATCAATCGCGGCGTTCGGCAAGAGCAAGCCGCCGAGATCGCGCGCGCCGGTGCCAACGACGGCGTGAGATGTCGTGCCGAATCTTTTCGACGTCATCACCGTCTCGCCCTTCCAGAACAGGCTGTCATCCTCCGCGAAAGCGGGGGATCCAGTACGCCGCGGCCCATCGGCTCAATCACTAATGTCTCTAGAATACTGGTTCGCCCGGTCAAGCCGGGCGATGACAGCTTGGATTCAATTTTCAAACAGCCCGCCATACACAGACACGACTTCGCGATCTCGCAGCAGCTTTTTTGCTCGAGTCTTGCCAGAATCTCCCACCCTCCGAAAGCAGAGGGCGCGGGGAATACGGGCGCTCGATGCGCCCGATAGCCGCGTGTGCAATGGTAGTAGCAAAGCGCACACGCGTTAGCAGGTCGCACCGGATTCACCCGGCATTCCCCGCGCAATGGTTTACGGCTTATTTCGCGCTCTCCCCGGTGCACGGGCTCTTTTGCCACCGTCGCCCGTGGAGTTGCCTCCACGAACTTGACACCAGCGTCGGGGTGTCAGGACCACACGACTTCGCCGTCCGCATCCGGCGCCCTCGTCAGAAGCGCCGTCTGCGTCCACCGCATCCCGCCCCGCGCTCGTGACGATCGCGAAACGCCCCTCAAGTGGGGCGGGACGGCGAACAGATACAACTGATTTGGGTAGGGCCGCAAGCGATATTTCCGAAATTCGGAAAACAGTTGCCTGCGGCGAATTGGCACGACGGTCAGCCGCAATGTGAACAGCGCCTGCCTGTGTCCCGGACGTGGTGCAGCGTCCTTCACGCTGCGCCGCAGAGCCGGGACCCATGGCGACAGGAGCAAAAACGCGCGGCGGCCCGATTTGCCCGTCGGGCTGTCTTGCGCTATCGCTCCACCATGACCCCCGCCGAATTCATCAAGAAATGGAAACCCGTCGCGCTCACCGAGCGGGCGGCCGCTCATACGCACTTCCTCGACCTCTGCGAGCTGTTCGAGCACGAGGACCCTGTTTCGGCAGACCCGACCGGCGAATGGTTCACCTTCGAGAAGGGCGCGACCAAGACCGGCGGCGGTGAAGGGTTCGCCGACGTCTGGAAGAAGAATTTCTTCGCCTGGGAGTACAAGAAAAAGAAGCGTGACCTCAACGCCGCGATGGACCAGCTTGTCCGGTACGCTGCTGCGCTGGAAAATCCTCCGCTACAGGTCGTCTGCGATACCGACCGCTTCATTATCCGCACGGCATGGACCAATACGGTCCCAAAACAATACGAAATCGAACTCGATGATCTGGCGCTCCCGGAAAAACGCGAAATTCTTTGGGCGGTCTTCCATGACCCCGAACGACTGCGGCCCAAGGAAACCCGCGCCGGCATCACCAAAGAAGCCGCCGACAAATTCTCCACCATTGCGTTACGATTGCAAGGCCGAGGCACGCCGGAGGAAGTGGCGCACTTCGTCAACCAGCTCGTGTTCTGTTTCTTTGCAAATAGTGTCAAACTCTTGCCGGATGGCTTCTTTCCTAAGCTGTTGAAGCGAGCGGGACAGCGGCCGGACAGAGCGCAGGAAAATTTCAATTCGCTGTTCGAGGCAATGGAGCATGGCGGTGAATTCGACCTCACTGATATCGCGCATTTCAACGGCGGTCTGTTCGATGGTCGACGAGCTATCCGGCTTGATGACGGCGACATCGGCCTGCTGATTGCTGCGGCAAGTCTTGACTGGAGCCAGATCGATCCGACGATTTTCGGGACTTTGTTCGAGCGCTTTCTTGATCCCGACAAGCGCGCGCAGATCGGCGCGCATTACACTGACCCGAAAAGATCATGATGATCGTCGAGCCGGTGATCCTGCGTCCGCTGCGGACCGAATGGCAAATCGCCAGGGTCGCGACAGAAGAGCTTGTGGAGGCGGCGCATCTGAAGAAGGGCCGCGCTTTTGACAACGCGATGGCGAAGGCTGAGGAGCCACGCGCGAAATTTCTCGAACGGCTGCGCAAGGTGACGATTCTTGATCCCGCCTGCGGTTCGGGTAATTTTCTTTACTTGGCCTTGCAGGGCGTCAAGGACCTCGAACTCAAGGCCAATCTCGAATGCGAGGCGCTGGGACTTAGCCCCCGTATTCCGGTGATCGGGCCGGAGATCGTGCATGGCATCGAGATCAATCCGCTAGCGGCAGAGTTGGCGCGCACCACGATCTGGATCGGCGACATCCAGTGGCGCATTCGTAACGGCATTTATGCCAACCCGCAGCCAATCCTGCGCAAATTGGATACGATCGAGTGCCGCGATGCGTTGATTACAAAGAATGAGGATGGATCGTTCGTCGAAGCCGAATGGCCTACGGCGGAGTTCATCGTCGGCAACCCGCCGTTTTTGGGAGGCAAAATTCTTCGGTCGGGCCTAAGCAGTGAATACGTCGAGCACTTATTCCAAGTTTTCGATGAACAGGTTTCTAGAGAAGCCGACCTCGTTGTCTATTGGTTTGAAAAAGCCCTAGTTCAATTCGAACAAAGTCTGACTAGCGTTATCGGTCTTGTTGCGACTAATTCTATACAAGGGGGCGCGAGTCGACGCACTCTCGACAAGATTGCTGAAAAAAACCTGATATTCGAAGCTTGGAGCGATGAGCCTTGGATTGTGGAAGGCGCTGCCGTTCGCATCGCAATCATCTGCTTCGGCAAACATGACGGTCAACGATTTCTCGACGGAAAACCCGTTTCCGTTGTGAACGCTGATCTCACCTCAACCAAGGCTGATCTCACGAGGGCCAGACGTTTGCTTGAAAATCGAGGCGTGGCGTTTCAAGGGATAACCAAGGGAGCACCCTTCGAAATCTCGGGAAACATTGCTCGACCATGGCTGCTTTCACCGATAAATCCCAACGGCTCGTCAAACGCTCAGGTACTGCGCCGGATTTGGAGCGGGGGTGATATCGTCAAGCGCCGAGATGCTGGTTGGGTCGTCGACTTCACGAATCTTACCGAGACAGAAGCGTCCCTGTTTGAACTCCCTTACGAATATATCTTGGAACACGTTAAGCCGCTTCGTGAAAAAAATCGGCGCGAGTTGTATCGAAAGAACTGGTGGCGCTTTGCGGAGGCCCGACCTGGATTTCGACAAAAGGCATTTGGGTTAAAACGATACATCGCAACGCCAAAAGTTTCTCGCCATAGACTTTTTGTATGGTTCGACGAGCGCGATCTTCCGGATAATTTGGTTATTGCCGTCGCACGAAACGACGATGTCTCATTTGGTATTTTGGAATCGCACTATCATGAAGCTTGGGCGCTTGCGCGCGGCGCGTGGATAGGCGTTGGAAATGACCCGACCTATACTCCCACCGCAACGTTCGAGACGTTCCCTTTCCCCGAAGGTCTGACGCCGAATATCCCCGCCAAAGACTATCTGAACGATCCTCGCGCGCGGGCGATAGCCAACGCGGCGAAGCGGCTCGACGAGCTCCGAAACGCCTGGCTCAATCCGCCGGACCTCGTGAAGATCGAGCCGGAAGTCGTGCCGGGCTATCCCGACCGTGTCCTGCCGAAGGACGCACAAGCCGCCGTATCGATGAAGACGCGCACGCTAACCAATCTCTATAACCAGCGTCCGCAATGGCTCGCCGACGCCCACCGCGATCTCGATGCTGCCGTTGCGGCGGCCTACGGCTGGCCTGCGGACATTTCCGAGGAAGAAGCGCTGGCGAAGCTACTCGAGTTGAACCTTGCCCGGGCCGGCGCGGCGCAGGAGCCGGAACTTGTCGAAGAGCCGGACGACGAGGGTTAAATGCCGACCGTACCATTCGAACGGCGAGCCGCCGCGATCAGTGGGGCGGGGACAAGTCAGCCAAAAACCTAGCGCGGCTGGATTAGATAGCGCAGGATTCACACGATCCGGCATCTAAATCGCGTGAAACATGGCCTCTTCCCAACAAAGCGACCTTTTCCACACCGACGAGCGAACAGACCCGTTCGGCGAGGATACCCCCACGCCCGAATACCGGGCCGATCCTGACTCGGTGCGCGCCGAACTCCACAAGATTCTCGCCGAGGCCCGCGCGGCGCAGAAGCTGCCATGGGAACCGAAGACGGTCCTGCTGTACCGGACCATCTTTCCGCAGATGACGAACTGGCTGCCCGACGACGAAGGCGCGCAATTGCGGTTTGAGTTCGAGGCGGAAATCAGGCGGCTGGAAGCGGCCTGAGGAAGTCACCCATCGGATTTCGGTCGCCCGCGGCGGATCATCTTGCCGCCGTGATAGAGATCGGCGCGCTCGGCCATTTCCTCGGTCAGTTCCGGCACCTCGTCATATTCGTGCGGCTGAATGACGTGCCGATCAACTTTCTCCAAGTCGCTTCCCAAAGCGTGCGTTTTTCTGCTCATCGAATTATTGTAGCTGCAAAAGAGACGGCATCAAGGTTCGGAAGCGGCCTGAGAAGCGCGGCGAGACTGAATTCTGCGCGCTGACATCTCGCCCGCGGAGCCACCCCCCACCCGACGGGCCTTCGGCCCGCCACCCTCCCCACCGCAAGGGCGGGGGGAGGGTAAGAAAGAGCGGCCGCTCCGCGTTCTTCAACGATAATTCGCGGCAGATTCGCCTCTCCGAAATCCGCTGGACAGTATTTATCCAACGGGTTAATTCTTGCGAAACGCCGGCTGCCGCGACCGCGCGCGCTCGACGCCTTGGCCGATCCCGTCTTTACTGAGCTCAGCGCATCCGCAAACATTTCACCAGACACTCGCTGGAATAAAGGCCCATCGCCATGCTGCCACGTATCGCCGTGCGGGAGATCGCATTCTTCGAACGCCCGGTGCGTTTTGTCCGGCCGTTCCGCTTTGGCGCGGTGGTGATCAATGCGACGCCGCAGATGTTCGTGCGCGCCGAGATCGAGGTGCAGGGCAGGGGCACTGCCACCGGCGCCAGCGCCGAATTGCTGGTGCCGAAATGGTTCGACAAGCGGCCCGGGCTTTCGCCCGAGGAAACCGTCACCGAACAGCGCCGCTCGCTGATGATCGCGCGCGAACTCTATCTCTCCGGCTCGGGCTTCGATACCGCGTTCGGCCTGCATGCTCAGCGCTTCGCGGCGCAGGTCGAGGCCTGCGCCAGGGAGGACATCCCGCCGCTGGCAGCGGCTTACGGGCCGGCCGAAATCGACAAGGCAATTCTGGACGCGCTGCTGCGCTGCGTGGACACGGGTTTCTTCGACGGCATGGCGGAAAATGTCGCCGGCATCGATGCGCGGCTGACACCCGATCTGGCCGGCGAAGACATTACGCATTTCCTCAAGCGATGCCGGCGGCTGGAGCGGGTCGCGATCCGGCACACCGTCGGGCTCGACGATCAGATCGAAGGCAAGGGCGGCGTCACCGATCCCGAGCAAAATGCCGGCGCCCGCTACTTCAAGCTCAAGCTCAACGGCGATCCGGGACGCGATGCCGCGCGCCTGATCCGCATCGGCAACGAACTCGCCGCGCTTCAACACGACTACCGCGTCACGCTGGATGCCAATGAGCAATATGCCGACCTCGCCGCGCTTTCCGCGCTGGCCGATCGTCTCGATCGCGACGGCGCGCTCAAGCCGATCGCGGCAAAACTGCTCTACATCGAGCAACCGATGCCGCGCGATATCACCCGGCAGTCGCCGCTCGGCGCGCTTGCGGCGCGCGATTTCATCATCGACGAGGCCGATGACGGCTATGACGCCTTCCCGCAGGCCCGTGCGCTGGGCTATCGCGGCATCTCCTCGAAATCCTGCAAGGGCATCTACAAGTCGGTTCTGAACGCGGCCCGCGCCGCCAAATGGAGCGCCGATGGAGAGACCTGCTTCGTGACGGCTGAGGACCTGACCTGCCAGGCCGGCCTGTGCGTGCAGCAGGACCTCGCGCTCGGCGCGCTGATCGGCGTTACCCACGCCGAGCGCAACGGCCATCATTATGTCGACGGTTTTGCCGATACGCCTGCCGCCGAGGCGGAGGCGTTTCGCGCCGTTCATCCCGATCTCTATCGGGAAGATGGCGGCAAAGTCCGGCTGTCGATCCACGGCGGCGATCTCCTGACCGGATCCCTGATCGCGCCCGGCTTTGCGTCAGGCGTGCATCCGGAGTGGCCGGCGCTGGCGCCGCTTCAGGAAGCAAAAGCAAGAATCCTGCAGGAGCAGCCGATATGACGACGCAACGGCTCGGCGTGATCATGAACGGCGTCACCGGCCGCATGGGGCTCAACCAGCATCTGATCCGCTCGATCGTCGCGATCCGCGACCAGGGCGGCGTCAAGCTTGCCAATGGCGACCGCATGATGCCGGATCCGATCCTGGTCGGCCGCGACGCCGGCAAGATCGAGCAACTGGCAAAACGTTTCAATGTGGCGCGCTGGACCACCGATCTCGACAAGGCGCTGCTGGAGCCGAACGATACGATCTTCTTCGACGCCGCGACCACGCAGGCGCGCCCCTCGCTGCTCACCAAGGCGATCAACGCCGGCAAGCATGTCTATTGCGAGAAGCCGATCGCGACCAATCTCCAGGAGGCGGTTGCGGTCCTGAAGCTCGCCGCCGCCAAAGGAATAAAACACGGCACGGTGCAGGACAAGCTGTTCCTGCCGGGCCTGAAAAAACTCGCGTTCCTGCGCGATTCCGGATTCTTCGGCCGCATCACCGCGGTGCGCGGCGAATTCGGCTACTGGGTGTTCGAGGGCGACTGGCAGGAGGCGCAGCGGCCGTCGTGGAATTATCGCAGCGAGGACGGCGGCGGCATCATTTTGGATATGGTGTGCCACTGGCGCTACGTGCTCGACAATCTGTTCGGCGAGGTCGAAAGCGTGAGCTGCCTCGGCACCACCGATATTCCCGAGCGCTGGGACGAGCAGGGCAAGAAATACAAGGCGACCGCGGACGATTCCGCCTACGCCACCTTCCGCCTCAAGGGCGGCATCGTCGCGCACATCAACATGTCCTGGGTGACGCGGGTCTATCGCGACGATCTCGTTACCTTCCAGGTCGACGGCACCCATGGCTCGGCGGTGGCGGGGCTGTCCGATTGCGTGATCCAGGCCCGCCAGGCGACGCCGCGGCCGGTGTGGAATCCGGACGAGAAGCGGACGCATGATTTCTACGCCGATTGGCAGAGGCTGCCGGAGAACACCAGCTACGACAACGGCTTTAAAGAGCAGTGGGAAATGTTCATCCGTCACGTCTGCGAGGACGCGCCGTATAAATACACGCTGCTGGAAGGCGCCAAGGGCGTTCAGCTCGCCGAATGCGCGCTCGCGAGCTGGCGCGAGCGGCGCTGGATCGATGTCGCGCCGATCAAGGTCTAGAGGATCAAAACCATGAACAAGCCGGTTTTGCCTGTCTCGTCGTATCAGTTGAAATTGCCCACCGCCGATGGTGGAATCGAGACCTATCGCCTCGCCGCATCGCGGACGTTTCCCGCGCGGCTCGAAGGCACGCTCAACCGCGTGGCATTTTCAGCGGCGCATGTGGTTGCCGATCCGCTCGCCGATGTCGATCTGTGGCTCGCCGCGGCGGTCGACTGGGACAAGACCATTGCCTTCCGCGAACATGTCTGGGACCTCGGTCTCGGGGTCGCGGAAGCCATGGACACCGCGCAGCGCGGCATGGGGCTGGACTGGCCGACCTCGCTGGAACTGATTCAACGCTCCGTGCGGGCGGCAAAGGCGAGGGGAGGCGCGCTGGTGTTTTCCGGCGCCGGCACCGATCATCTGGCGGCTGAGGATGCCAGCAATCTCGACGACGTGATCCGCGCCTACGAGGAGCAGATCGCGGCGGTGGAAAAAGCCGGCG
>DATNMT010000008.1:0-5906 GCA_035602495.1 Bradyrhizobium sp. | reverse complement strand
ATCGCGTTCTCGCCCGACGGTTCCAGGGTCTATGTCAGCGACGAGGTCGATTCGACGCTGGACGTGTTCGACCGCAAGTCCGGCAAACTGATCAAGAAGGTGGCGCTGAGCGCGCATCCCAACAATATCGCGGTCGCCAGGGACGGCCGCATCGTGGTCGGCATTGCCCGCGATCCGGGCGCGCTCGACATCATCGATCCCGCAACCCTGACGCGGACCAAAAGCGTTCCGGTCAACGGCAGGCTGCACAATGTCTATGTGACCCCCGACGGCAAATACGCCGTCACCGGGTCGATCCGCACCAGCACGGTCAGCGTCATCGATCTGGCGACGGAACAGCTGGCGTGGGAGGTCAAGCTCGACAAGGGCATTCGCCCGATGGCGATCGAGGCGGGCCCCGACGGCTCGACCAAGCGGATTTTTGCGCAACTGTCCGATGTCAACGGATTCGCCGTGATCGATTTTACCGCGCGCAAGGAAGTCGCGCGGATCCTGCTACCCGCAGCCAAGGGCGAGTTCGAAACCGACGGCGATCGCGCCACCGCGCCCTCGCACGGCATCGGCGTCGCGCCCGACGGCAAGACCCTGTGGGTGACCAGCATCCCCAACAACGCGGTGTATGTCTATTCGCTGGCGGACCTCGCGCTGGTCGGCGAAGTCGCGCTGCCGTCGCTCAAGCTGCCGGGGCATGCGCCGATTTCGGCAGTCGCCAACTGGGTGACGTTCACCCCCGACAGCAGGATGATCTATATTTCCAACGCGGGCCTGCGCTCGGTCTCGGCGATCGACACAACGTCGATGAAACTGGTCGCCGTGGTTCCGGTCGGCGAGGTGCCGAAGCGCATCAACACGCTTGTCATTTCGGACGGTCCGGGCTCGGCTGCTATTTCCCGGGAGAAGCGAGCGTCGCTCCATTGACCCAGGCGGCGAGCGCGCGCCAGGTCGGATCGCGCTTGGAGCCGAACTGCCGCCCCCCGGAGTGAAACACATCGCCGCCGCCCTCCGGGGCGAGCGGATGCAGCAGCAGCCGGCTGGTATCGGGATCGCCGGGGTTGACCAGCAGCGACACCATCTCGAAGTTGCGGCGCGATTGTTCCTCGGACCACTCGCGCGCCCCCGGTGCAAGCCGTTCCAGGTGGAAGCCGTTGTTGCTCTCGACATGACAGACGTAGCAACGGGCGTGGTCCGCCCGTTTGGTCAAAAACACCGGCTCGACCCGGTTTTTGAAGAATTCATAGTCGAGTTTCGGAGGGGTTGCGGCCGTGATCGCACTGGAAACGGCCAGCGCGGCAACAGCCGCCACGATAATGAGCGCACGACCCGGCATTTTCTCTCCCCATATGCTCTGCGGCATCTGGCGTGATGGTATCGCAAACGTGAACCTGGACAAGATGGATTGCCGGGATTGTTACCGCCTGCGGTTCCCCGAAGCAAAATTAGACAACGTGCGGGCGCACTCCTGCCGCAACCCCGCGATACCAACCCTTCCCGCCATCGATAAAGGGCAAGAATGTGGACGCCATAACAGCGGCGACGGCCGATAAGCGTTTTGATGAGGTGATCACGTCAGAATCCGATTTGAGGAAAATTGTCGGCCCCGCCAACAAATGGTTCACCAGCAGGATTTTGCGCAGGCTCAATCGCCGTTGTAAGGACTTTATCGCGGCGTCCCCCTTCGTCGTGGTGGGTTCGACCGATCCGCTCGGCCTGGTGGATCTCTCGCCGAAGGGCGATCGCGCCGGCTTCGTCAGATATCTTGATGACGCCACGCTTGCGATTCCGGATCGTCGTGGCAACGGGCGCGTGGATACGTTCCACAATGTGCTGCAGAATCCCGGCGTCGGCCTGATCTTCTTCGTTCCCGGTCAGCGCGAAACGTTGCGCGTGGCCGGCCGGGCCATGATCGTGCGGGACAGCAATATCCGCAATGCCTTGGTCGACGCCGGCCAGATTCCCGAGCTTGCATTGGTCGTGATCGTCGAAAAGGCTTTCTTCCACTGCGGCAAGTGCATCACGCGCTCCGGTCTCTGGGATTACCAGGCTGGCCGCGAGCCGGTCGACGCATGGTCCCCGATCGCGCCCGGGTTATGAATGCATTAAATCGCCAGCGGCCGACGGATGGCGCCGAAGATGGTTCGGCGATCGCAGGCCGATGACCATCGGCAGCCCGCCAGCAGGCCGCAAGGTCACCTGCAGGATGGGCCATACCGCGTGCCCCGGCTTCACCCGAAAAGCGAAGTGCCTGACGATCGCGGCAAGCACCAGCGTCGCCTCCTGCAGGGCAAACGTGGACCCGATGCATTTGCGCGGCCCGGCGCCGAATGGAAGGTAGGCGAAGCGGTCGATCGCCGCATGGGCAGGCCCAAGAAAGCGTCTGGGATCGAACACATCGGGGCGATCCCACAACAGGCGATGCCGGTGCAGTACATAGGGCGAGATCACGATCAGCGATCCCGCCCGGACCGGCTCGCCATTGAGATCGTCGCGACCAAGCGCGACGCGGCTGATCGCCGATATCGGAGGATACAGGCGGACGGTTTCTTCGATCACCGCGCGGGTCTCGACCAGCCGATCCGCCATGCCGGCGGTCGGCCCGGCCAGTTCGCGGTCCGCCTCGGCTTCCACCCGCGCGCGCCATTCCGGCGATTGCGAGAGCAGGAACAGCGCCCAGCTCAGCGTGTTGGCGGTGGTTTCATGGCCGGCCGCGATAAAGGTCAGGATGTTCGATCGCACCTCTGCTTCGGTCAGGCCGCCCTTGCCGCCGGTATCGAGCGCGCCCAGCAGATGGGTCAGCAGGTCGTTCGGTGCCCGGTCGGGCTGCTCAGCCAGAATCCGCCGGCGCGTGGCGATGACCCGGTCGACTTCCGCCTCAAAAAATTTCAGCGTCGCATGGACCCGCAGCCGGCTGAGCCGCGGCACGAAGTCCGGGACGCCGAGCAGGTCGAGCGGGCTGATTTTCCCGATCGTATTGAAATAGATCGCCATCGCCTTGCGGATATCTTCCGCGTCGGACCCGAAGGCATCGGAAAAGATGGTGCGCTCCACGACGTCGAGGGTGACCTTGGCCATCTCGGCCGCGACGTCGATGGCTGCGCCATCGCCCAGCGCGGACCACCTGTCGATCAGGGCCGCGGCGGCCGCCAGCATCGCAGGCGCAAAATCCATCACGGTCTTGCGGGCAAACATCGGCGCGATAACCCGCCTTTGCAGCCGCCATTGCTCGCCCTCGGCGCTCAACAGCCCGTCGTTCAGGCCCGCCGACAATATCCGGCGCTGCAGCCGGTCCTTGCGGTAGTTCGCGGCGTTGTCGAGCAGAACGCGGCGGATGGCGCCGGGCTCGTGGACCAGCAGCACATGCCCGATCGGCAATCCGCCGGCAACGATCGGACGTTCGAAATGCGGCGCCGCCCAGCATTCGAGCGGGTTGCGCTTCAGGGTGCGGATGAGGGCCAAGGTCTTGAGCGGCCGCGTTTGCGGCCGCGGCGCCGGCGGACAATACGCGCATTCCGGAGGCAACCGGTCGCCTTGTTCTGGAGCCTGGAGCATACGGACGATCCCTCAATCATTAGAGAACCAAAACCGCGTGATGACAAAGGTAAAAACGCGAACTCCATTGCACAGTTCCTTTGTCCCGCAGCCGACTCAGCGCGGGATCGGCCCGTCCGCCTGCGCATTTGCGCAGCGAAAAAAAAGCGCGAGTATCTTAAGCTTGGGGTTTCTTGCCGGCAAAGCGGCAAGTGCCTGCCAAAAGCGCCGCTTGATCGGCCGCGTGCTTTTTGCTGAAATGCGCTGGGGCCGAGATCAAGATGATGAAATGGGCAAAGGAGCGCGACCTTTTAATCGCGCAAACCATGACGTTTGTTCAATCGATTACCGGCAAAACGCCGGAGGCTGAAGCGCGGCCTGAGGCCCGGATTGAATTCGCCGCGGTCGATGACATCGAACGAGTGGAACGGCCCGTTGAGATCGTCCAGATGAGAAGCCCGTCGTCGGCGCTCCGCAACGAACTCCGCGAGGAGATTCAGGGCAGGGTGGCGGCGTTCCGCGCCCACCAGCAGCTTTTTGACCGCGAACGCGAAGCCTATTGCAAATCCGTTTTGACAAAAGTCCGTGCTTCGCTTGGAAGCCGGCCTGAACCGCCCCGCAACTGAACGGTTGAACCAGGTCACCGTGCTCAATCGCGGCCGCACGCTCGCCGCCGGCACGCCGGGCGAGATTCGCGTCCACAAGGAGGAGGTCAATGCTTACCTCGGGGGCTGAAGCCCTGCTCACCGTCAGCGCTCTGGAATCCGGCTACGGCAAGATCCGCGTGCTGCACGGCGTCGATTTGACGATTTCTGCGGGCGAGGTGGTGGCGCTGCTCGGCCCCAACGGCGCCGGCAAGACCACGATGCTGCGCGCGCTGTCGGGATTGCTCCCGGTCACGGCCGGCCAGGTGCGCTTCGCCGGCCGCGACATCACCAACGCCACGCCGCGCGAGGCGGCGCGCTCCGGGCTCGTGCACGTGATCGAGGGACATCGCGTCTTCACCCAGATTTCCGTCACCGACAATCTGCTGCTGGCGGGCTACGACCTGCCGCGGGCCGAGCGGGCGGCGCGGGTCGACGAAGCGCTGTCGTTCTTCCCGGAGATCGCCGAGAAGCGCCACGAGCGCGGCGGCGCGCTCTCGGGCGGACAACAGCAAATGCTGACGGTGGCGCAAGGCCTGGTGCGCCGGCCGCGGCTGTTGATGCTGGACGAACCGTCGGCAGGCCTGTCGCCGGTGCTGGTCGATCGCGTGCTCAACGTCATCGCGCAACTGCGCAGCCGGGGCACCGCGGTGCTGCTGGTCGAACAGCTGCTGGAAAAGGCGCTCGCCTGTGCCGATCGGGTCTACGCGCTGGTGCAGGGCCATATCGTGCTGGAAGCGCCGACCTGCGAAGCCAACCTGCCGCAGCAGCTCGAGCGCGCCTATTTCGGCCACGAAAGCCATGCGACGGCGATCGGGTGACGGTGTTGCCGCCCTTGCACGAGACTTCCGTTTAGTCCAACATTTGCGATCAAGGGCAAGCGCAGCCGCGATAATAATAGCGGCGCAAGAAAAATCAGCCCGTGGAGGAAGCACCATGAAGACTGTGCCGGTCAGCCGCCGCGTGTTCCTGAAATCGTCGCAGGTTGCAGCCGCGTGGCTGGCGTTGTCGCCGGCGATCATTGGACGCGCGCAGGCCGCCACGATGAAACTGAAATGTTCGTCGTCGCTTCCCAACGATCCCAAATACGCCAACGGCCGCGTCTATTACGACAATCTGGTGAAGAACCTGAAGGCCAACGGGCTCGGCGAGCAGATCGACGTCACCTTCTTCCCCGACAATCAGCTCGGCCAGGAAATCGACGTCATCAATTCCGTCAAGCTGGGGGTGATCGACCTGATGGTGTCGGGCTCTTCGATCTCGGCCAACCTGGTTCCGCTGGTGGGCACCTTCGACCTCGGCTATCTCTTCACCAGCTTCCCGCAACAGACGAAGGCTTTCGAGGCCGGCGCCGCCAAGCCGATCGAGGAGGCGCTGCTCAAGGGCGCCAATATCCGGATCATCGCGTGGGCCTATAATTTCGGCGCCCGCAGCGTGCTGGCGAAAAAGCCGGTGAAGACGCCGGAAGATCTCGCCGGCCTCAAGATCAGGACGCTGCCCAATCCCGTCATCACCGAATGTCTTCGCCTGATGGGCGCCGCCGCGACGCCGCTGGCGTTCGGCGAGATCTATACGGCGCTGCAGGCCGGCGTGCTCGACGGGCTCGAACACGATCCGCCGACGATCCTCGCCAGCAAGTTCTTCGAGACCGCGAAGCATTATGCGCTGACGCAGCATATCTTCTCGCCGCTGGCGATCTATTTCAGCGATGCCACGTTCAATCGCATGGACCCGAAA
>DATNMT010000640.1:0-2739 GCA_035602495.1 Bradyrhizobium sp. | reverse complement strand
GGGGTTGCTGCTTGCCGCCGTCGTTCATTCACGTCTTCGATCGTCTGCGCCGTCTCGTATGCCTCGCGAGCCTGTTGTAGCTGAAATTCCAGAGCCTTTAATCCCGCTTCCGTAACAAGGTTCGGATGAGGTGAAACCGGGCGGTCGGGAAGCAAAGTCTCCGACGCAGTTTCGGCACTGTCTTCCTTGGTGAAGGCAACGCTCAAGCTCAGAACTCCTTTAAGCGAGATATGCAAAAAGCGGTCGGCGACAAGAGCGCGGACTCGTCAAAGGAACTGTAGCGCAACGCTCAACGACTTTTGCGAATCATATACCGCGGAGCGAGACGGGCGCCATTATCAAGTTACCTCGTTTGTGTATCACTCGACAGAAGCCTTGTGGCAGTCCTCTACTTCAGACAGCCACGGCTTGATGCGTGGTATTTTCTGAGTGCGCGCTCGACCGTCGCATCATAGAGCCGAACTGCTGCAGCCTTGCTCCGCCGGCAGTTCCTCGGCATTGGGGTCGCCCGGTGCCGTCGCCCAGGCCAGTTCGACGAGCGTCACGATCCGCCGACCGGCACCGTCAAGCTGGCAAACGATGAGGCCCTGCTCCTCGATGTAGGTCAGCAGACGCCGTGCACGGCGCAACGAATGTGAGCCATAGGCGCGGGCAATCGCTGCATCGCCCGGGCAGGGCCAACCTTCCTTCGCGGCGCGGGCGATCATCATGAAGACGCCCTGCATATCCTCCGGCAGAAGTGAGGCGCGGACCGAGACATCCTGCCACCCGTCATCCTCTGCCATATCGGAGCCGAGCCCGGCGCGGGCGCGCGTCAGCATGCGACGGAAGTCACCCAGGTCCGGCACGGCCGAACCGAGGCCCTCTATTCGGCAGCGGACCACGAACTCCTGATAGAGGACGCCGATGGCACGGAATCCCGCCTCGGGTTCCGCCATGACGGCGCGCAGAATCCGGTCCACTCGCTCACGCCGCTCCGCCAGTTCCTCAGCGCTGAGTGGCCGCTCCACCGCTTCGGGACGGATCTCCAGCGCCGCGGTTTTCGCCGCCATGAGCTGGCCGAGGAGGTCTGGCGACGACCGGCGCTGGGGCCGATTATTCTCGGGCGGCGGCGCTGCCAGGATGATGGCGCGTGCGTCCAGTGTCGCTTCCGGCAGAGGCATCAGGCGCGGGGTCGCGTTGCGCGGCGTGGTATCCGTTGGACCAATGCGCAGCCCCAGCGGACGGCGGGAGAGGGCCGGTCCCAGCGCCATGAATTGCCCGCGCTCCAGATCCCGGAAGGCCTCTGCCTGTCGCCGCTCCATGCCCAGAAGGTCGGCGGCGCGCGCCATGTCAATATCCAGAAAGGTTCGGCCCATGAGGAAATTGGACGCCTCGGCCGCGACGTTCTTGGCGAGCTTCGCCAGTCGCTGGGTGGCGATGACCCCCGCAAGCCCGCGTTTACGGCCACGGCACATCAGGTTCGTCATGGCGCCGAGCGAGAGTTTGCGCGCCTCGTCCGAAACCTCGCCGGCGACTGCCGGCGCGAAGAGCTGCGCCTCATCCACCACCACCAGCATCGGGTACCAGTGGTCGCGGGCGACCTCGAAAAGCCCGCCGAGGAAGGCGGCGGCGCGCCGCATCTGGTTCTCGGCGTCGAGCCCCTCGAGATTGAGCACCGTGGAGACGCGATGGATGCGCGCTCGCTCGCCGGCGACCTGCAGGCCCCGCTCGGTATGGTCCTCGGCATCGATCAGAAGATGGCCGAAACGGTCGGTAAGCGCCACGAAGTCGCCTTCGGGGTCGATGATGGTCTGCTGCACCCAGGGGGCACTCTGTTCCAGCAGCCGGCGCAGCAGATGGGATTTGCCGGAGCCCGAATTGCCCTGCACCAGCAGGCGGGTCGCCAGCAGTTCCTCAAGGTCTAGAGTCGCCGGGGCGCCTGCCGTCGTGTGTCCCATCTCGATCGCAACGGTCATGTCTCGACTCAAAGTCTCCCTGCGGAGGCGGGCTTAACAACCTGATCGCAGCCCGTCGAGCGCCCATGGCCGACCGCTCCGTGTTCTCCACGGCTGGTCGAACGCCATCAGCCCAGATGGATGCCGACCTTAGCACACTTCACGCACCGGAGGCGGCTGCCGAGGTTGTGGACGAAGGTTGTCGGCGAGTGCGTGAGCGCGGCCAGATCGACATCGTTCGGTCCGCGACCTGTCTCGACAAGGCCGACAAGCGCATGGCAATTCGTCGAATGGCCGATATTGGCGCAAAGCTGCCGCCGTTCGTAAGAACGAGGCATTTTAGTTGAGGGGGACCAAGGACGGTCCCCCACCGGCCCCGTGCATCAACTTGGAAGAATGGGAAGGCTCATTGGAAGTTTGGATAAAGTGAGTCAGGGATTTTCCAACTGGATCAACTGCATAAGGGTCGATGAGTATTTCGTTGCGTACTGGCCGTTGAATTCCGGAGCCGATGAAAGCGATGGGGCGTCGAATTCCTCTCTGAGCCGACCCGTGCGCTGCGATTAGATCCAATTCTGCGCAAAGCGCAGAAGGGAAGTCCTGAAAGGCAGGGAAGTGGTGAGCGGGTTGGGAGGCGGATGGTTGGTTCGTAGGTTGGTAGGGGTTTTTGGATATAGCGGCGTCCATCGGTGCACCGAGATCGACGTGCTCTTGGAATGGTGGGTCAAGCAAACCCCGTCGACTTCGGGACACAGGACTGGTACACACGACGCCATCGGGCTTGCAAGAAATGCCTGATTTT
>DATNMT010000172.1:0-10846 GCA_035602495.1 Bradyrhizobium sp. | reverse complement strand
GCAGCTGAAAAATATGCTTCGACGTATCCATTCCAATGCGGATAATCTGGTCCACGGACGGCTCCCTTGTCTGAGATTTGCACAACCTCATTCTGGCACAACTGATGCCGTAGGGGGCCGTCCACCCCATCAACCACCGATGCTTGTTATCGCAAAGGCAACCGGCCCCATCTTCCATTACTAAGGCCACGGCGTATGGGTCCCTGCTTTCGCAGGGACGACGCTAGAAGAGCGCTCCTCGCAATGACGGCGAGCTCAAAATGGCTTGCTCAAGAACTTCGACCCCTTCAGCCCGTACCGCCATGGCAACTCCACCGCCTTGGTGAGGCCGATCCGCACGCCGGCCATGATCTCCGGTCGGTCGGAGCGCGCAAACAGTGCGATCGGCGGAGTGTCGAGCGGCAGGCCGTTATATGCGTGGGTGATGGCAAGCGCCTGCGTCAGCTTGCCCGGACCCGAGCACAGCAATCGCTCGTCCCGCAGTTTCCGCCGCCGCCGCATCGCCGCAAGGCCGTGGGTCGGCTCCAGCGCGCGGATCAGGACCGCGCTGGCGGAGCCTTCCTGTTCACAGACGAAATTGATGCACCAGTGAATGCCATAGGAGCGGTAGACATAGGCGAAGCCGGGCGGGCCGAACATCACGCGGTTGCGCGGCGTCGGTCCGCGGAAGGAATGCGCGGCCGGCTCGGTGTGGTGATAGGCCTCGACCTCGACAATGATGCCACCGACGCCGTCGACCAGCAGCGTCGCGCCGATCAGATCGGGCGCGACTTCGTGGACGCTGCGGCCAAAAAAGGCGCGCTTGAGCGGTTTGCCGGGTTTTTGCGCGCTTACGCTGGGGTTTTGGGCCATTCGGGCAGGCATGCTAGGAACCATGCTAGGACCGAAGGCGGCCCAAGGCGAGCGGTTGCGGTTCCCGGTCCACCGGATTAGCTATAGCGTTTTCGAGCGAAGTGGATACCGGTTCGCGTGAAGGAAACGCGTCAAAACCAAGAGCTGGAGCTTTGGTTCTGGTCAGAACCAAAGCTCTGGACTGTCAAAACGGATTCCCCATGGTCGTCGTCGTCGATACCGTTTCAGCCACGCCGCTGCGCCCGCGTCACCCCGAAAAGGTGAACCGGCCCGACGCGCTGTCGCCGCCGAAGCCGGACTGGATCAGGGTGCGCGCGCCGAACACGCGCGGCTATGCCGATACCCGCGCCATCGTCAAGGAAAACGGCCTGGTCACGGTGTGCGAGGAGGCCGGCTGCCCCAATATCGGCGAGTGCTGGGACAAGAAGCACGCCACCTTCATGATCATGGGCGATACCTGCACCCGGGCCTGCGCGTTCTGCAACGTCAAGACCGGCATGCCCGGCGCGCTCGACCAAAGCGAGCCGGAGCACGTTGCGGAGGCTACTTTCAAGCTTGGATTGGCGCATATCGTCGTCACCTCGGTCGACCGCGACGATCTCGCCGATGGCGGCGCCGAACATTTTGCCAGGACCATCCGCGCCATCCGCGCGCGCTGCCCGACCACCACCATCGAGATCCTGACGCCGGACTTTTTGCGCAAGCAGGGCGCACTTGAGATCGTGGTCGCCGCCAAACCCGACGTGTTCAATCACAATCTGGAAACGGTGCCGTCGCATTATCTGAGCGTGCGTCCGGGCGCGCGCTATTTCCATTCGATCCGGCTGCTGCAGCGGATCAAGGAGATCGATCCCGCCATCTTCACCAAATCCGGCATCATGGTGGGTTTGGGCGAAGAACGTCACGAAGTGTTGCAGGTGATGGACGATCTGCGTTCGGCGGATGTCGATTTTCTCACCATCGGGCAATATCTGCAGCCGACCCGCAAGCATCACGCGGTGATGCGCTATGTGCCGCCGGACGAGTTTTCCGGCTACGAGAAGGTCGCCTACACCAAGGGCTTCCTGATGGTTTCGGCGAGCCCGCTGACCCGCTCGTCCCATCACGCCGGCGACGATTTCGCGAGACTCAAGGCGGCGCGCGCTGCAAAATCTGGCTGAAACGGAAGCGTGATGCCGAAATTCAACTCCAGGCGCCGGGTCAACCACAGCGCGGCGCAGATGTTCGATCTGGTCGCCGACGTCGAGCGCTATCCGGAATTCGTGCCGTTGTGCCGCTCGCTGAAGATACGTCAGCGCACGCCAAAGCCCGACGGCACCGAGATCGTCGTCTGCGACATGACGGTATCGTTCAAGCTGGTGCGGGAAGGCTTTACCAGCCGGGTGACGCTGGATCGGCCCAACCTGAAAATCCTGGTCGAATATCTGCAAGGCCCGTTCAGCAATCTGGAGAACCGCTGGAGCTTCGAGCCGAAGTCGGAAACGACTTGCGACGTCGGGTTTTATCTCTCTTACGAATTCAAGAGCCGGATGCTGGCGATGCTGATGGGCACGATGTTCGACGCCGCCTTCCAGCGTTTTGCCGCGGCGTTCGAAAAGCGCGCGGATGCGATTTATGGACCGGGGCGCATCGCACGCCGGAACTGACTACGTCCGTGGCGGCCGCCGCCGCTTGACCGCACTGCGGCGCGGCGAGCGGGCGACGCGCGGCCGTAGGCGGCTGGCGGCTTCGCGGCGCGGTTTTGGTGCGGCCTGCGGCCCGCGCGCCAGTTCCATCAGTATGCGCAGCGCCTCGACGACGGAGCGGGCGCGCACCGCGCTGCGGCCGATCGCGCCGAAGCGGCATTCGCGGTTGATGATCCGGCCGTCGCGGGCGGCGACCGCGAAATGCACCAGGCCGACCGGCTTGCCCGGCGTGGCGCCGCCGGGGCCGGCGATGCCGGTGATGGAGACGGCGAGATCGACGCCGGCCCGCTCCAGCGCGCCGACCGCCATCGCGATCGCGGTCTCCTTGCTGACGGCGCCAAAGCTTTCGAGCGTGGTGGCCTTGACGCCGAGCATCGCGCGCTTGGCTTCGTTGGAATATGTGACAAAGCCGCGGTCGATGACGTCGGAAGAGCCGGGGATATCGGTGAGCGCGCCGGCGACCAGGCCGCCGGTGCAGGATTCGGCCGTGGCAATCGTCAGCTTGCGCATCCGGCAAAGATCGAGCAGCGAGCGGGAGAGGGCGCGGGCGTCGCTGCCGCTCATGTCAGTCGCTCCAACCTTTGTCGTCCCAGGGCAGGCGGATGGTGGCGCTCGCGGTGGCGGCGATGCCTTCCTCGCGGCCGGTAAAGCCGAGCCGTTCGCTGGTGGTCGCCTTGACGGCGACACGCGAGACGCTGACCCCGGTGATTTCGGCGATGCGCGTGCGCATGGTGTCGCGCAGCGGCCCGATCTTGGGGCGCTCGCAGATCAGCGTGACCTCGAGATTGGCAATGCGCCCGCCGCGCGCGGTCACCCGATCGACCGCGTATTTCAGGAAACGGTCGGAGGCGGCGCCTTTCCATTGCGGATCGCTCGGCGGAAAATGCGAACCGATATCGCCATCCGCCAGCGCGCCGAGGACGGCGTCGACCAGCGCGTGAAGGCCGACGTCGCCGTCGGAATGCGCCAGAAAGCCGCGGCTGTGCGGCACGCGGACGCCGCAGATCATCAGATGATCGCCGTCGCCGAAGGCATGCACGTCATAGCCGGTGCCGGTCCTGACATCGCCGAGCATGGCGCCGAGGCGCGCTTCTTCGCGGACAAAATCTTCGGGCGTCGTCAGCTTCATGTTCGCAGGATCGCCTTCAAAGGTCGTCACCGTCAATCCCGCCCATTCGGCGAGTGCCGCATCATCGGTGAAATCGCCGCGGCCCTCGCGCGCGGCGCGGCGATGGGCGTCGAGAATCACATCGAACCGGAACGCCTGCGGCGTCTGCGCGATCCGCAGCCGCGCGCGCTCGGGCGTGGCTTCGACGTTGCCGCTGGCGTCGATCAGCTTGACGGTATCGGCGACGGGAATTGCGGGGATCGCCGCACCCGTGCGGCCGGCGGCATCGATCGCGCGCGAAATCAGCGCCGCCGAGACGAACGGTCTGGCGGCGTCGTGGATGAGAACGACATCGGGCTTCTGGCTCGCGAGCGCTTCGAGCCCGGCGTGCACCGAGGCCTGCCGCGTTGCCCCGCCGATAGCAGGGGGCTCATGACGCAGCGCGCTGGCCGCGTCGTTGAACATCGCGGTGTCGTCGGGGTTCAAAACAGGCTGCACGGCAAAAACCTGTGGATGGCGGCAGAACGGCTCCATCGCGCGGAAAATGACGGTCTGCCCGCCGATCGAGCGATACTGCTTCGGTCCTCCCGCGCCGGCGCGAAGGCCGCGTCCGGCCGCGACAAGGATGGCTGCAATCCGCTCAGGTTTTGGCATTGGACTCGATTGGGGGATCAAGGGGTTGACGAGGAGAGCGTTGGTTCGAAGGCCGCACAGCCCTTATCATGCCGGGGCCGCGAAAACAGAGCGATTCACCATGGCTGTGGGAAAGGCATATCTTGCTGCAGTGCACTTGCAAGATTGCCAGAACTGTCTAAAGTGTAGGCATGGAGCTTGACTGCACAAGATTTGTGCTCAAAATGAATCGCGGTAGTCGCGATGAGGCGGCTGCCAGAAAAATGAGAAGCCCGTGACCGGCTCGGAACGCCTACGCCTTAAGCCGTTGAAGATAGGCGATATTGGGGTCGCCAACCGGGTCCTTCTGGCGCCCATGTCGGGCATCACCGACGCGCCTTTCAGACGGCTGGCTGCGCGACTCGGTGCCGGACTCGTCGTTTCCGAAATGACGGCGAGCAACGACCTCGTCAACCGCCGTCCCATGTCGCTGCTGCGGTGCGAGGCGGCCGGCATTGGCCCACATGTTGTTCAGCTTGCGGGCTGCGAAACCGGCTGGATGGCGGAGGGCGCGCGGATTGCGGAAGCCTCGGGCGCCGACATCATCGATATCAACATGGGCTGCCCCGCGCGCCACGTGACCGGCGGCCAGTCCGGCTCGGCGCTGATGCGCGATCTCGACCACGCCATGACATTGATCGAGGCGACCATTGCGGCGGTGAAAGTGCCGGTGACGTTGAAGATGCGGCTCGGCTGGGACGAGCGTTCGCTCAATGCGCCGGAACTGGCGCGCCGTGCGCAGGCCGCGGGCGTGCAGATGATTACGGTGCACGGACGCACACGCTGCCAGTTCTACAAGGGTGACGCCGATTGGGCTGCGGTGCGCGCGGTCCGCGATGCGACCAATCTTCCGCTGGTCGTCAACGGCGATATCACGTCATTCGAAAAAGCCGTGTCCGCGCTCGAGATGTCCGGCGCCGACGCGGTGATGATCGGCCGCGGCGCGCAGGGCCAGCCCTGGCTGCCAGGTCAGATCGGACGGCGCCTCGAAACGGGCGTCGCGGAAGCTTCGCCGCAACTTTCGGAGCAGCTCACATTCGTCCGCGCGCTCTACGATGAAGTTTGCAGCCACTACGGGCTGCGTGTCGGGCTGCGTCATGCGCGCAAACATCTCGGCTGGGCGCTGGAAGTGGCCGCCCGGTGCAGCCGCGCGCCGGCGGCCACGCTGAAGAGCTGGCGCGAGAATATTCTCACTTCCGACGATCCCGCGGGCGTTCATCGATCGCTCGGGGACGCCTTCGACGACTTTGGATGGAGCGCTGCTGCATGACTTCAGCCGCAGAATATCGCAGGCCGATTCCTACCGATGGCGAGGCCATCCTCAACGCCTTGCCCAATCCGGTGCTGCTGGTTGCACCCGACGGCAGGATTGTCGACGCCAACATGGCGGCCGAATCTTTTTTCGAGATCTCCACCCAATTCCTGCGGCGGCAGTCGCTGAAGGAACTGGTGCCGTTCGGCAGTCCGCTGCTGGCGCTGATCGATCAGGTGCGCAGTAGCGGCTCGCCGGTCAACGAATACAAGGTCGATCTCGGCACCCCGCGGATCGGCGGCGATCGCCAGGTCGATCTTCACGTCGCGCCGCTGACCGAACGGCCCGGCCATATCGTCGTGATGCTGCAGGAGCGCACCATCGCCGACAAGATGGACCGGCAATTGACGCATCGGAGCGCTGCGCGTTCGGTGATCGCGCTGGCTGCGATGCTGGCGCATGAAATCAAGAACCCGCTGTCCGGCATCCGCGGCGCGGCGCAACTGCTGGAGCAGGCGGCCTCGTCGGAAGACCGCATGCTGACGCGGCTGATCTGCGATGAGGCCGACCGTATCGTCACCCTGGTCGATCGGATGGAAGTGTTCGGCGACGACCGGCCGGTGGCGCGCGGTCCGGTCAACATCCATTCGGTGCTCGATCACGTCAAGCGGTTGGCGCAATCGGGCTTCGCCCGCAATATCCGCTTCGTCGAGGAATACGATCCGTCGCTGCCGCCGGTGCTGGCCAATCAGGATCAGCTAATTCAGGTGTTTCTCAACCTGGTGAAAAACGCCGCCGAGGCGGTGGCGGATCTCGGCAGCGACGCGGAGATCCAGCTAACCACCGCATTCCGTCCCGGCGTCCGTCTCTCGGTCCCGGGCAAGAAATCCCGGGTGTCGTTGCCGCTCGAATTCTGCGTCAAGGACAACGGTCCCGGCGTGCCGGAGGATCTGTTGCCGAACCTGTTCGATCCGTTCGTCACCACCAAGCCGACCGGCAGCGGCCTCGGGCTGGCACTGGTGGCCAAGATCGTCGGCGACCACGGCGGCATCATCGAATGCGAATCGCAGCCGCGCAAAACCATCTTCCGCGTGCTGTTGCCGATGTTCAACAGCGCCAAACACTTCGATCAAAGCAACCGCGATGACGTATCGGGGACGCCGTCGTTGCATGCCTCACAGGACGCAAGATGAGGAACAATGATGCCCGCAGGTAGCATACTTGTCGCCGACGACGACACGGCGATCCGTACCGTTCTGAATCAGGCTCTCTCGCGCGCCGGATATGAGGTGCGGCTGACGGGGAACGCGGCCACGCTGTGGCGCTGGGTTAGCCAGGGCGAGGGCGATCTGGTCATCACCGACGTGGTGATGCCCGACGAGAACGCGTTCGATCTGTTGCCGCGGATCAAGAAGATGCGGCCGAATCTTCCTGTAATCGTGATGAGCGCCCAAAACACCTTCATGACCGCGATCCGCGCTTCCGAACGCGGCGCCTATGAATATCTGCCGAAACCGTTCGACCTCAAGGAGCTGATCGCCATTGTCGGCCGTGCGCTGGCCGAGCCCAAGGAGCGGGTCGCCAACCACGTCGACGAATCCGAATTCGATTCGATTCCCCTGGTCGGCCGCTCGCCGGCGATGCAGGAAATCTATCGCGTGCTGGCGCGGCTGATGCAGACCGACCTCACGGTGATGATCTCCGGCGAGTCCGGCACCGGCAAGGAGCTGGTGGCGCGCGCGCTGCACGATTACGGCAAGCGGCGTAACGGGCCCTTCGTCGCCGTCAACATGGCGGCGATCCCGCGCGATCTAATTGAATCCGAATTGTTCGGCCATGAACGCGGCGCCTTCACCGGCGCCAACACCCGCGCCTCCGGCCGCTTCGAGCAGGCCGAGGGTGGAACGCTGTTTCTCGACGAAATCGGCGACATGCCGATGGAGGCGCAGACCCGCCTGTTGCGGGTGCTGCAACAGGGCGAATACACCACCGTGGGCGGCCGCACCCCGATCAAGACCGACGTGCGGATCGTCGCCGCCAGCAACAAGGATCTGCGTATCCTGATTCAGCAGGGCCTGTTCCGCGAGGATCTGTTCTTCCGCCTCAACGTGGTGCCGTTGCGCTTGCCGCCGTTGCGGGAGCGGATCGAGGATTTGCCCGATCTGATCCGGCACTTCTTCACGCTCGCCGAGAAGGACGGTCTGCCGCCGAAAAAACTCGACACGCTGGCGCTGGAGCGGATGAAGCAGCATCGCTGGCCCGGCAATGTGCGCGAACTGGAAAACCTCGCTCGCCGGCTCGCCGCGCTTTATCCGCAGGACGTGATCACGGGCTCGGTCATCGACGGTGAGCTGGCACCGCCGGCGGTGACGTCAGGCGGCAGCGTGCATCACGGCGTCGATAATCTCGGCGGCGCGGTCGAAGCCTACCTGTCGTCGCATTTTTCCGGGTTCCCCAACGGGGTGCCGCCGCCGGGGCTCTACCACCGCATCCTCAAGGAAATCGAGGTTCCGCTGCTCACTGCCGCGCTGGCGGCAACCCGGGGCAACCAGATCCGCGCCGCCGATCTGTTGGGCCTGAACCGCAACACGCTGCGAAAGAAGATTCGCGACCTGGACATCCAAGTCTACCGGAGTGGAAGCTAGCGGTTTATCACCTGATCTGCCCTTATAGGGTTCGGGACAATAGGCAATCCGCGTCTGAAGCGCAAACGCGCCGCGGAATTGTCGCAATTCGGCAACATTGTGATATGAATGCATCAGGTCCGCTGTCGGCTTTTCCCGGCAGACGGAAAGGCCTTCAGCTCACCTCCCTTGCCGGAATGACCAGCGCAGAGACCTCGGCCGCATCGCTCGATCCGTCGTTCGCCGAATCCAAGGGGTGGTCCCCGTGGCGGTGGCTGGCGCCGTTCGCAATCGTGCTGGCGCTATTGTCCGCATGCCTGACCTTCGTGGTGCTCACCGGCCTGACGCCGATCGAGCCGACCCGCGAAATCGTGCTCTCCTTCATGCTGATCAATGGCGCGACCATCCTGGTGCTGGTCGGCATCATCGTCCGCGAGGTCTGGCTCGTCATGCAGGCGCGGCGCCGTGGCCGGGCGGCGGCGCGGCTGCACATCCAGATTGTCAGCCTGTTCTCGGTGATCGCCGTGGTGCCGGCGGTGCTGGTGGCGATCGTGGCCAACGTGACCATCGAACGCGGCCTCGACCGGCTGTTTTCAGGTCCGATGCGCGAGGTGATCCAGAACTCCCTGACGATTGCCCGCGCCTATACCTACGAGCACGCCCAGCTTATTCGCGGCGACATTCTGGGAATGGCCAATGATATCGCCCACGCGCGGCCATTGTACGACCAGGACCGCGGCTCCTTTCGCGAACTGCTGACGGCGAGTGCCGCCTCGCGCGACCTGCCGGGCGCCATGCTGATCGACAAGGACCGCAATATTCTGGAGACGGCGCAGGCCGGGACTCAACTGGGCGTCTCGACGCCGCCGCCGGAGTTCTTGAGCAACGTCAACGAGACCGAGCCCGAGATCGCGGTGCTGCCCGAAGAGAACTACGTTGCCGCGGTGATCCGGCTGCGGGCGTTCAACGACACCTTCCTATATGTGGCGCGCCCGCTCGATCCGCGGGTGGTCGCTCAACTCAAGCAAACCGAGACCGGCGTGGCCGAATATGCCGAGATCGAATCGCGCCGGCTCGGCATTCAGGTGAATTTCGCGCTGATGTTCGCCGTGATCGCGTTGACCATCCTGATGGCATCAATCCTGATCGGGCTGAACTTCGCCAATTGGCTGGTCGCCCCGATCAGGCGACTGATGGACGCCGCCAACACCGTTTCGACCGGCGATCTGCACGTGCAGGTGCCGGTGCACAGATCGGAAGGCGATCTGGCGCAGCTCGGCGAGACCTTCAACAAGATGACGCAGGAGCTGCGCAGCCAGCGCGACGAACTCGTCAACGCCAGCGACCTGATCGACAGCCGGCGCCGCTTCATCGAGGCGGTATTGTCCTCGGCGAGCGCCGGCATTATCGGCGTCGACGCCTCGGGCAGCGTCGGCATCCTCAACCGCTCGGCGGAAAAACTGATCGGCCATGCCGAATCGGAGACCCTGGGTCATCCGCTGTCGGACGTGCTGCCCGAACTCGACGACATGATGAAAACCGCCCGGCAGGGAACGCAGCGGCTGGTGCAGGGCCAGATCACGATCACGCGCGACGGCCACGAGCGCAACCTTTCGGTCCGCGTCAGCGCCGAGCAGACCAGCCAGTCGCGCGACAGCTACATCATCACACTGGACGACATTACCGAACTGGTTTCCGCGCAGCGCACCTCGGCATGGGCCGACGTCGCGCGCCGCATCGCGCACGAAATCAAGAATCCGTTGACCCCGATCCAGCTTTCGGCCGAACGCATTCGCCGCAAGTTCGGCAGGGTGATTACGGAGGACAAGGCGGTTTTCGAGCAGTGCACGGATACGATCGTGCGCCAGGTCGACGATATCAGGCGGATGGTCGACGAATTCTCGCGCTTTGCGCGGATGCCGAAGCCGGTGATCGAAGGCGAGGACGTCGCCGACACCGTGCGCCAGGCCGTGTTCCTGATGCGGGTCGGACATCCCGACATCGACATCGAGGCCGAGATCAAGGAAGAGCCGATGCGGGCGCAGTTCGACCGTCGGCTGATTTCGCAGGCGCTGACTAACATCATCAAGAACGCCACGGAAGCGATCGAGGCCGTCCCGCCGGATCAATTGGGGAAGGGACGCATTGAAGTCATCGCCGCGCGCGAGAACGATGATATCGTGATCGACGTCATCGATAACGGGATCGGCCTGCCCAAGGTGAGCCGGGCACGGCTGCTCGAACCCTACGTTACGACGCGCGAAAAGGGGACCGGGCTTGGGTTGGCGATCGTCGGTCGCGTTCTCGCGGACCATGGCGGGCGGATCGAACTCCACGACGCCGCCGACATCCGGCCGGCCCAGCGGGGGGCCTGGATGCGGCTGCGCTTCGCGATATCGGGCCATGCGCCGAACGCCGAAGCCAAAGAGCCGGCCGCTCTCGAAACAAAACAATCGGCATCCGAAACCACGGAGCCGGCAGACGCGACTAACAATGAAGCAAAAATTGAAGCCGCAACAGGCAGCTGACAAGACAGGGCGTAACCCATGGCAAGTGAAATTCTGATTGTCGACGACGAAGCCGATATTCGCGAACTGGTTGCGGGCATACTCGACGACGAGGGTTTTACGACCCGCACCGCGCGCGACAGCGA
>DATNMT010000633.1:0-4359 GCA_035602495.1 Bradyrhizobium sp. | reverse complement strand
ATACCCGCCGCAATCCCACCGCCGTCAACAATCTCGCCGCCGAGAAGGGCATCGAGTGGTTCCGCAGTCACGTCATCACCAAGGTGCCGTTTCCGCATCCGGGCGTGATGCGCGACGTCTATCCGGGCTTCCTGCAGCTCTCGGGCTTCATCACCATGAATCTCGACCGCCACACGGACGCCCACAAGAACCTGTTCAAGAATCTGGTGAAGGGCGACGGCGATCTGGTCGACAAGCACCGCGACTTCTATGACGAATATCTCGCGGTGATGGACCTGTCGGCGGAGTATTATCTGCAGACCGTCGACACCGTGTTCGTCAAGCACGCGCTGCCCAGGGGCGAGATGACCCATCGCGGCAAGCTGGTCGACCCTTCCAAGGTCAAGCGCGTGGCGCTGATGACGGTGGAGGGCGAGAACGACGATATCTCCGGCCTTGGCCAGACCGAGGCGACGCATGGGCTGTGCAGTTCGATCCCTGCGCATCGCCGGGTGCATTACGTGCAAAAGGGCGTCGGCCACTACGGCGTCTTCAACGGTTCCCGCTTCAAATCGGAAATCGTGCCGCGCATCTCCGATTTCATGATGTCGGCAGCGAATCCGAGGCTTTCGCTGGCCGCGGCGGCGGAATAGACGCCGACGAAGCGATTACGCGGGCGGATTCGCCGCTGCGGCCGAATTTCGGCACCGATTCGCGCATCCTGGTAACCCTCTGATCCCGCATCAAGAACCCGGATTCATGGGTTTCTGAAGGAATGAGTTCGGGTTCCGGTCCTTGAGAGCGCCGACCGGACCCGATTTGGCCCGAAATTTTCCGTTGCAGCCCCATCCTGTAGGGTCTGTTAACCGTCCAGCCCCTGTATATTGGGCAAATGATTTGTTTTTGCGCCGAGCGATTTCACTGGCGGCGGATATGGCAGAATCCGGGCGAACTCCTGCTCCCCGGAATTGCAGACATGGCCACTCGCGCGCTCCTTTATCGGCGGCCTTACGAACCTTCTCGCCTTTTGGTCAAGCACGGCTCTCAGATCTACTCGGTTCGGCTGCGTCGGCATCGGCGCGCGCGGCGCTACACCTTGCGCATTCATCCGAGCGACCGCGAGGCGATCCTGACCATGCCGCCACGCGGCACCATCGCCGACGCCAAGGACTTCGCGCAGCGTCACGGCGGCTGGATCGCCGCGCGCCTCGGCCGCCTGCCGAAGGCCGCGCCGTTTCTTCCGGGCACGGTGGTGCCGCTGCGCGGTGTCGCGCACAGGATCGTGCATCGCGCCGGCGTCCGCGGCACGGTGTGGACGGAGACGCGCGACAGCGGCGAGCGGATTCTCTGCGTCGCCGGCGGCGCCGAACATATCGAGCGCCGGGTGCATGATTACCTGAAGCGGGAAGTGCGCAAGGACCTGCACAAGGCGGCGCAGGTTTACGCGCAAGCGATGGGCGTCAGGGTCAAGCGGCTGTCGATTCGTGATCAATCGAGCCGCTGGGGGTCTTGCACCTCGGCCGGTTCGCTGTCGTTTTCGTGGCGGCTGATCCTCGCGCCGCCCTATGTGCTCGACTATCTCGCGGCCCATGAAGTGGCGCATCTCGTCGAGATGAACCATTCGGCGCGGTTCTGGCGGGTGGTCGCAAGGGTCTGCGGCCATGTCGAGCGCGCCAAGACCTGGCTCGACACCTGCGGCAACGATTTGCACCGCTACGGGATCCAGGATTAGGGCCGGGCGCGGCACCGTGTCCCGGACGCGGTGCAGCGCTTCTTTGCGGTGCACCGCAGAGCCGGGGACCTACTTGCGATGAGACAAGTTGGACCCCGGAGCAGCAGCGCAGCACTTCGTGCCGCGCAGCATCCGGGGAACGTCACCGATCAGCGTCTGCTCTATCAGTTGCTCGTCGTGCAACCAGCGCGCCTTCCCCGATCAATACCCGCGTCCCCACCAGTAGCAGAAGCGTTCCACATTGGCGGGCAGGCTGGTCTCGTAATTCGCCCATTTTTCGTATTTGGGCAGCTTGACCTCTTTCATCGCGGTATCGAAACATTTGCCGGCGTCCGCCGCCTTTTTCACTTCCGCCGACAGATCCTCCATGTAGGCAATGTCGTCCTGGACATCCTTCTTGGTGCCGTAGCGCCCGCCCGCATAGGGATGGCCGGGGATCATCCGGTCCCAATCGAGCGCGGCAAGCTTCTTCAGCGATTCGATATATTCCAGCGGCGAGGCATTGTCGGGGATGTTGCGAAACTGCACCGATTCGATCGGCGCGAAGTCGACGACGAACACCAGTTTCTCTTTCGGCAGCCGCATCACCAGCGAATTGTCCGAATGGTTGCGGCCGAGATAGATCAGCTCCAGGGTGGTATCGCCGAGCTTGATGGTCTTCTTGTCGTCGACCACCTGATCCGGCATCACGATGTCCGCAAGCAGCGCATTCTGTTTCTTCAGTTCGAGCAGTCTTTCCTTGGCGCGCCGCTGCGCGATGAAGGTGGCGCCGAGATCCTTGAACGGCTGGCCGCCGGCGATGTGATCGTAGTGGTGATGGCTGTAGATCACGTATTTGATCGGCTTGTCGGTGACCGCCTTGATGGCGTCGATATAGGGCTTGGCCGGGCGCAGGTAGGAGATCGGATCGGTGGCAATGACGCCCTGCGAGGTCACGACGAACATCGACTGATGACCGCCATAACGGAAGACATAGACGTTATCGGTGCCGTCCACTTTCCTGGTCGAGACCGGCGGCGGATTTTGCGCCATGGCGGTGCCGGTCCCGATGGTCAAGGCTGCCAGGATCGCGACTACGTTTAGAGTTTTCATCGATGGTCTCCGCGGACATTCGGTCTCTTTTGCGAAGACAGGGTCGGCGAAAAGCCGGTGGCGCTCAATGGGAATCTTTCGCCCGGCCGTGGGGAATAAACACGAGGCATCCGATCAATGCCGGTCGCCGTGCTGGACGCCCTGCTCGGCTACCGTCCGAATAGCCGGTCCATCAGCCAGCCGTCGAGACCGGCCGCCGCTTCCGGGCGGGCGGATGTGCGCGTCGGCGTTGGCCGATTCGCAGTCCCTGACGGAATCGGCGAGGGCGCGGTGACCTGCGAGGCCGCCTGCATCAGATTTGAGAGCAGGCCGCCTGCTTGCGAATTCGGCAAGGCCGCGACCGGCACGCCCTGATGGGCGGCGCGCATGAAGCGGGTCCAAACTTCCACCGGCAAGCCGCCACCGGTGGCCTTCTTGGTCGGCGAATTGTCGTCATTGCCGAGCCAGACGCCGGTCACCAGATTGGCGGTGTAGCCGATGAACCAGGCGTCGCGGAAATCCTGGCTGGTGCCGGTCTTGCCGGCGGCCATCCAGCCCGGAATCTCCGCCTTGCGCGCGGTGCCGCTGAGCAGCGTTTCCTGCATCATGCTGTTCATCATCGCGACATGGCGCGGCTCGATTACCTGGCCGAGCTGATCGGGCTGCCGCGCATACAGCACCTTGCCGTCGGCGGTGCGGATCCGGGTCACCACATGCGGGGACACGCCGAGGCCGCCATTGGCGAACGGCGCATAGGCGCCGACCAGTTCGATCACCGAGACCTCGGAGGTGCCGAGCGCGATCGAGGCATTGGCGTCGAGCTTTGAGGAAATGCCGAGCCGGTGCGCGGTACGCACCACGTTCCTGGGCCCGACTTCGAGCCCGACCCGCACCGCCACCGTGTTGAGCGACATCGCCAGGGCTTGCGTCAAGGTCACTGCGCCGAAATATTCGTGGCTGTAATTCTCCGGCTTCCAGCCCTTGACGTCGAGTGGCGCATCCTGCCGGATCGTTTCCGGGGTCAGGCCGGCCTCGATCGCGGTGAGATAAACGAACGGCTTGAACGCCGAACCCGGCTGGCGTTTGGCCGTCACCGCGCGGTTGTACTGGCTCTCGGCGTAATTGCGCCCGCCGACCATGGCGCGCACCGCGCCGTCGGGCGTCATCGCCACCAGCGCGCCCTGGCTGACATTGAATTTCACGCTTTTGGCCGCGAGTTCGTCGATCACCGCGGCCTCGGCGACCGCCTGCAGTTTCGGATCGATGGTGGTTTCGACCACGATGTTCTGGTCGATCTGGCCGATGAGATCGTCGAGCACTTCGCCGATCCAGTCCGCCACATAATTGACCGTGCCGGCGCCCACCGGCTTCACATGATAGGAGGGATGCCCGATCGAGGCCTGCGCCTGCGCGTCGGTGATGAATTTGGCATCCGCCATCGCGGTCAGTACGATTTTGGCGCGCTGCTCGGCGCCCTCGGGGTTGCGATTCGGCGCCAACCGCGACGGCGACTTGACCAGCCCGGCGAGCATCGCCGCCTCAGCCAGTGTCACGTTCCTGGCGGACTTGCCGAAGTA
>DATNMT010000626.1:0-3577 GCA_035602495.1 Bradyrhizobium sp. | reverse complement strand
AAAATCGGCGCCGATGTCGTCGTCGATCCGGCTCGCGCGCATCCTTATGCGAGCTGGGCCGAGCACGCCGCGATGTCTCGGGAAGAAAAAGCCGCGCGGCCGCCGCTGCAGGCGTGGCTGCCGGCGCTGAGGCCGGCGCTGATCTTCGAATGCGTCGGGATTCCCGGGGTGCTGCAACAGGTATTCGAAGGCGCGCCGCGCGACGCCCGCATCGTGGTGGTCGGGGTCTGCATGGAAACCGACCGCTCCGAGCCGATGCTCGGGATCATGAAGGAACTCAATGTGCAGTATGTGCTGGGCTATACGCCCGACGAATTCGCCTGGTCGCTGCGCCTGATCGCGGAAGGCGAGGTCGACGCGGCGTCCATGGTAACGGCCACCGTCGGCATCGACGGCGTCGCCGGCGCGTTCGCCGATCTCGCCAATCCGGAGCAGCATACCAAGATCATTGTCGAGCCGTGGCGGTAGGCCGCTCTCGTCGTCCCGGACAAGTGAGCCCCCGGCAGCGCCCTTGCGCTGTCCGGTGCGAGCGCCGATCCGGGACCCATACGCCGCGGCGGTAGTTATTTCAGGGAAGTGGTCGACGGCTTTTTCAAAACAATTAGCGCCGGTGGTTATGGGTTCCTGCGTTCGCAGGAACGACATTACACCGGCAGCGCGATCGAGTATTTCACCTGGCTCAATGCAAAGCTCGATTCGATCGAGGCGATGCCGTCGAGGCGCGTCAGCTTGTTCTTCAGGAACGCCTCATACGACGACAGGTCGGCGGCGACCACGCGCAGCAGATAATCGCGGTTGCCTGTCATCAGGTAGCATTCCAGCACCTCGTCCCATTTCGAGATCGCCCTGGCAAAACGGTTGAGATCTTCCTCCTTCTGCCGCGCCAGCTTGATGGAGATGAAGACGCTGACATGCAGGCCGAGCGATTTCTGGTCGACGGTGGCGATATAGCGGGTGATCACGCCGCGTTCCTCCAGCAGTTTGACCCGGCGGTGGCAGGGCGAGACCGACAGGCCGACCTTGTCGGCGAGTTCCTGCATGGTGGCGCGGCTGTCGGTTTGCAGGATCGCGAGAATCTTGCGGTCGATGGCGTCCAGCGTGTGCATTGAGATAAAACCTGTCCTGAAGGCTATGGATTGGGATTTTATCCCAATCTTCGGGGGTATGTCGCGAAAATTTGAGATTTTTGGCGATTGCCCCGGCGTTACCATGCCGCTTCAGGCACCCTGCCCGGGAGTACCGCCATGCCGATCGAGCCCGCGCGCCTTGAAATGTTATCCGCGCTGTCGCGCAAGGTGCTGTGGCTGTCGTCGTGGACCATCCATCACGCCAATCACTTGCGTCCCAATAGCGACGGCCTGAAGGTCGGCGGCCATCAGGCGTCCTCGGCCTCGCTCGCCACCATCATGTCGGCGCTTTATTTCTCGGTGCTGCGGCCGCAGGACCGCGTCGCGGTGAAGCCGCATGCCAGCCCCGTGTTCCACGCCATCCAGTATCTGTTCGGGCACCAGAGCCGGGACAAGCTGGAGAATTTTCGCGGCTATAAGGGCGCGCAATCCTATCCCTCGCGCACCAAGGACACCGACGATGTCGATTTCTCCACGGGATCGGTCGGCCTCGGCGTCGCGCAAACCCTGTTCTCCTCGCTGGTGCAGGACTACGTCAAGGCGCATGGCTGGATGAAGGACCGTCCCGAGGGACGGATGATCGCACTGGTCGGCGATGCCGAGATGGACGAGGGCAACATCTTCGAGGCGTTGCTGGAGGGCTGGAAGCACGGCTTGCGCAACACCTGGTGGGTGGTCGATTACAACCGCCAGAGCCTGGACGCCGTGGTGCGCGAAGGGCTGTGGGAGAAGTTCGAATCCATGTTCCGCAATTTCGGCTGGGACGTGGTGATCGTGAAATACGGACGGCTGATGCAGGCCGCGTTCGCCGAACCCGGCGGCGAGGCCTTGAAACGCTGGATCGATGCCTGCCCGAACGCGATGTATGCGGCGCTGTGTTTCCAGGGCGGCGCCGCGTTCCGCCGGCATCTTCAGGACGAGATCGGCGACCAGGGGATGGTCACGCAACTGATCGAGCGGCGCAGCGACGACGAATTGCTGGCGCTGATGTCCAATCTCGGCGGCCACGACATGGCCAGCATGGTCGAGGCCTTCGAGGCGGTCGACCACGATCGCCCGGTCTGCTTCATCGCCTACACCATCAAGGGCGTCGGCCTGCCGTTCCAGGGCCACAAGGACAACCATGCCGGGTTGATGACGGTTACCCAGATGGAGAAGTGGCGCGCCGCGCAGAACATCCAGCCCGGTCATGAATGGGAAAAGTTCGAAGGGCTGTCGCAGGCGCCCGCGGCGCTGGAGGCGTTTCTTCGCGACGCGCCGTTCAACCGCGACGGCCGGCGCCGGCTGAGCGCGCCCGTGATCGAGGTGCCGGAGCGGCTTTCGTTCAAGCCGTCGCCGCAAATGGCGACCCAGCAGGGTTTTGGGCTGGTGCTCAACGAAATCGCGCGCGGCGATTCTGAGCTGGCCGCGCGCATCGTCACGGCCTCGCCCGACGTCACGGTGTCGACCAATCTCGGCGCCTGGGTCAATCGCCGCGGCCTGTTCGCGCGCGCCGAGAAGGCCGACCTGTTCCGCAGCGAAAAGATTCCCTCGACCTTCAACTGGGACTTTTCGCCGAAGGGGCAACATATCGAACTCGGCATCGCCGAGATGAACCTGTTCATCCTGATGTCGGCGCTCGGGTTGTCGCATGCCATCAACGGCGAACGGCTGCTGCCGATCGCCACCCTCTACGATCCCTTCATCGAGCGCGGGCTCGATGCCCTTAACTACGCCTGCTACCAGGACGCCCGCTTCATGGTGGCGGCGACGCCGTCGGGCATTACGCTTTCGCCCGAGGGCGGCGCGCATCAGTCGATCGCCACGCCGCTGATCGGCATGGCGCAGGATGGGCTCGCCTCGTTCGAGCCGGCCTTTGTCGATGAGCTCGCCGTCATCATGGCTTTCGGATTTGCGCACATGCAGCGCGAAGGAGGCGAGGGCGGCTCGGTATATTTGCGGCTTTCGACCCGAACCATCGAGCAGCCGCAGCGGCTGATGACGCCCGATTTGCAGAAGGGCATTACCGAGGGCGCCTACTGGCTGCGCAGGCCGGGCGAGAATTGCGAGGCTGTGATCGCCTATACCGGCGCGGTGGCGCCCGAAGCGATCGAGGCGACCGGCTTCATCGGCGAGAGCCGCCGGGATGTCGGCCTGCTCGCGATCACCTCCGCCGACCGGCTGCATGCGGGCTGGACTGGAGCCAGACAACTGCGCCGCGACCGCCGCGGCCTGCCGCATCTCAGCCACATCGAAAAGCTGCTGGCGCCGCTGCCGCGCGACTGCGGCATCGTCACCGTGATCGACGGCCATCCGGCCACGCTCGGCTGGCTCGGCAGCGTGCGCGGGCACCGGGTCGAGGCGCTCGGCGTCGAGCATTTCGGCCAGACCGGCACCATCGGCGATCTCTACCGCCACCACGGCATCGACGCCAACGCCATCATCGACGCGGCGGAAAGCCTGACCGCCGG
>DATNMT010000613.1:0-23423 GCA_035602495.1 Bradyrhizobium sp. | reverse complement strand
CTTCGCTTGCTTCGCCACGTTAGACCCAGGCGTGGCTTGCCTAGCCGTAGCTTGCGAGTTGAGGGCCCGCCTTCGCCCTGCGGGCTTCGGCGCGGCAGCCTTCGCTTGCTTCGCCACGTTAGACCCAGGCGTGGCTTGCCTAGCCGTAGCTTGCGAAGCAAGCGAAGGCTGGTGGGGGAAGAAGGACTCGAACCTTCGAAGTCATAAGACGGCTGATTTACAGTCAGCTCCCTTTGCCACTCGGGACACTCCCCCGTTCAACAGCATCGCAACCCAACCGCCGAAATGGCGCCGGACAGGCCACAGATGACGTTAATACCGAAAGCCGATGGCGGGCTCCCGGTCGGGCGCGTTTATGGGCGAAGGCACCCTGCAAAGTCAACCAATGTGGGGTGCGAAATAACCGCGCCAAGGGGTTCGAGAAGGGCCCAAATTGCCATAATCCGGAACCCGTGACACAAGCCTTGCCATGAGAACGTTGCCATGAGCGATCGCGAGCGAAACCAGCATTTTGGGCGCAGCAGTGGCAAAGGCCGCGATCGGGGCCGCGAATCCGGCCGCCGGCCGCCATTTCGCGACCGCGGCGGCAGCCCGGACGGCCCGGTCATCCTGTATGGCTGGCACACGGTGGCGGCCGCGCTCGCCAATCCGCAGCGCCACATCCGCAAGCTGATGCTGACCGAGAACGCCGCCCGTCGGCTGGCGGACGAGAACATCCAGACCAAGGTCACCCCGGAAATCGTCCGCCCCGCCCTGATCGACGCCCGGCTCGGGCCGGACGCCGTGCACCAGGGGTTACTGGCGGAAGCCGATCCCCTGCCCTCGCCGGACATCGATGCGCTGCCGCAGCAGGGTATCGTGCTGGTGCTCGACCAGATCACCGATCCGCACAATGTCGGCGCCATCCTGCGCTCGGCGGCGGCGTTCGCGGTCAAGGCCATCGTCACCACGGCGCGCCACTCGCCGGAAGCAACCGGGGTGCTGGCGAAATCGGCCTCCGGCGCGCTGGAGCTGGTGCCGCTGGTCACCGTGCAAAATCTCGCCCGCGCCCTGACCGAGATGAACGAGGTGGGATTCCTGACGGTCGGGCTCGACAGTGCCGGCGGCGAGAACCTCGGCAGCGTCGCCTTGCGGCAGCCCTTGGCGCTGGTGCTCGGCGCCGAGGGCAAGGGCCTGCGGCAGTTGACGCGGGAGACCTGCGGCGTGGTGGCGCGGCTCGACATGCCCGGCGAGATCAAGAGCCTCAACGTGTCGAACGCCGCGGTGCTGGCGCTCTATATCGGCGCCAGCAGGCTCGGCCTGATGGGCTAGCCATAGCGTTTTCAAGCGAAGTGGATACCGGTTCGCGTGAAGAAAACGCGTCAAAAGAAAGCCCAACGCCCGCTCGCTGATGCGAACGGGCGTTGATGTCTTAGGTTAGGTCTTGGGTTAGGTGCGGCGATCAGTAGTAACGGCGCAGCGTGTGCTCGTGATAGCCGTAGCCGTAGCGGTGCGGCATGCCGTAGCGCAGGCTGTGGCGATGCGATGCGTAGAAGCGCGGCGCGTAGCCGTAGCGATAGGTGTGGGTGTGCCAGTGGCGATGACGGTAGCCGCTCCAGGCGGAGATGGCGGTCTCATGATAGGTCGGATAAGGCGCGAAGTTGCCGGGACCGGTATAGGTCGGGCCCTGGTTCACATAGTAATACTGGTGCTGGGTCGGAGCCGCGCCATATCCATATTGCGTGTCCGGGTCGGCCAGCCGCTCATAGCCCCAGCCGCCGCAGCCGGTGTTGCAGCCGCTATAGACCGGCGCCGGGGGCACGTAGACCTGGGCCGCGCATGGCTCGACATAAGCCTGTCCGCAGGGCGAGCAGCCGGAAAACAGCCCGCCTCCGCACGCCAGCGCCGGCACGGCGCTCGCGGTCACCACGGCGACTGCCGCTACCAATCCTGAAATCGTCTGACGCATTACTCTCTCCTGTGGACGTGTTTTTGTTGGCTAGTGTGGAAACTTCCCGGGCTTGCGCTGCGGTTGCCGTTGGAAATCATGGTGCATGTCGCCGCCTTGCGGCGCGAAGATCACCGGTGGCGGATAGAACGGCACTTCCGGTTGCACCGGCTGCGGCGTGGATTGCGCCGACCATGATTGGTGGTAGCTCTCGGCGGGCTGCGGCAGCGCGCGGTTGGCGGGCGGTTCGATTTCGAGGCGCCCATAGCCCGGCAGATGGCCGGCGCTCGGATAGTAATGGCCGACGTTGGGCACGGGATCGGCGACACGGCCGCCATAGATCGTGGGGGTCACGTGCACGTTCTTGCTGAGGCCCCAGTCGCCTTCGACCACCGCGTAGGAGGCGTCGATGCCGTTGATGATGATGGGAACGCCGGCGCGACCGGGAATGACCAGAACAGGCGCGCTGTCCGCCAGCGCCGCGCCGCTCGTCCCGATCAAGATGGCCAGCAAAAACCCGGCGCGCATGGTTTGGAGTCCCGACTACAGGGACAATTTAGCCGAACCCGCGATGCCAAGGGTTAAAGCCCCGGACCAAACTTTTGGTAAGCCTAACGCGTAAGGACCGCCTCGCGCTCAATTGCAAGCGATCGCGATGAAGGAATTGTTAACGGGCGAACGCTTCCTCGAACAGGCTCCGCATCGCGGCCCAGGAGCGGCGGTCGGCCTGCGCGCTGTAGAGTGCGGAGCGCAGCATCGAGCCATCGGCGGCCGGATTGGTGAAACCATGCAGCGTGTTGCCGTAGCTGATGACCTGCCAGTCGGCGACGCCGGCTGCGCGCATCTCGTCCTCGAAGGCCTTGACCTGGTCCGGCGGCGCCAGCGGATCGTCGGCGCCGGTGCAGACCAGCACGCGGGCCTTGATCTTCCCCGATATCGCGGGCGACTTCGTCGTCAGCACGCCGTGGAAGCTGACGACGGCCGCCAGATCGGCGCCGTCTCGCGCCAGCTCAAGCACCACCGAGCCGCCGAAGCAGAAACCGATCGCGCCCAGTCTCGTCGGATCGACCTGCGGCAAGGCTGCGAGCGTCGCCAGCGCGGCGCGGCTGCGCGCGCGGAGCGTTTGCGGATCGTTGCGAAGGCCGCCGACGAGATTGGCCACCTCCTGCAGGTTTCGCGCCTGCCGACGATCGCCGAACATGTCGGCGGCGAACGCGACGTAACCGAGCTCCGCGAGCCGGCGCGCCCGTGTCATCGCGAAATCGCCAAGTCCCAGTCCCTCGTGGAACACCAGCACCCCCGGCCGCCGTCCCGCGGCGGCGGTTTCACCGAAAGCGAGATACCCACGCAAATCGACCGCCTCGTTGCGGTAGTTGATGTCGTGGATTTGCATGCGTGGGAGCCTTTACCGGGAATAACGGAACTGGAACTTCACATCGGTTTGATGACCGCACAAGGCGGATTTGGAACATCCCGGGGTTGCGGATTGTTTCACCCGCGACGATTTCAGTTCCGGAGCACCGCGATGACGCCATCAGGATTTCTCGCTGCAGCCACGATCTTGACCGCTGTCATGGCGACGCCTGCGACGGCGCAGCAGGCGATCCAGGAGCCCGGCGGCTACGCGCAGGCCTACCCATGGGCTAATGTTTACAATTACCGCCACGGCCCCACGGGCTATTGGCCGGGCGAGGCGGTCGGCGGGCCGATCGCACCGATTCCGTTCGAGGGAAGCGACTCCTACGACTATCTTCTTCGCCCTCCAACGGATGACGACTATTACGCCATTTATTACCGGGACCGGCCGGTGACCCGCCTCACGACCTGCGGCCTGGATCCCGACGCGAGGTATCTCGGCCCGGATGGGCGCTGGTATCCCTGTTAGCGACAGCACATCGGTTCGGTGTGAGCCGCAACTCCATCCGCGACGACATCACTGTTTGAGTCGCGGAGCAGAAAGCAGCCGATGAAACCCCGCTACCCCCTGCAGGTGCGCAAATATTGCGTCCGTGCATCCCGCTCGGTGCCGGCGGCGCCGAAGGATGCGCCAAGGCACCATTCGTAATGAACCGCGGTATCGCTCGACCATCGGGCGCCCTGCAGGCCGCCCGCACAGCGCGGGTTGGACAATCCGGCACGCACCTGGTTGAGCGCTGCCTGGGTATATTGTCTGCAGAATGCGGGGTCCGCGGCGCGGGCTGGCGTCAATCCCGGCATCAGAAACGCCGATAAAACCAACGCGAACGTCAACGGCAGCCTGTTCGTCATGTCGCCTCTCCCCAGCCGAATGATTCCCTCGGCTGCAGTGTAACATCCGCCGGGCGGCTTCGCACATTAGAAACGAGGCGCGTATGCGGGAGGCGGCGATCGATTTCGATCCCGCAGCCTCGCTCGAGCGTACCCGGTACACGCTCAACATGTCCGTCGCTTCCGATGCGGTCAATCTCCTGCCGACGTATCACCACGGCTGGTTCAGCTGTCGCTCTGTTTCCTTGCGCGCGGCAAACGCGTGCGATCCAAAAAGGCCAACCGTAAACCAACGTATGGTCCTTCCGATCCCTTCGCTTCCGAAAAGATTACCTTGGTGTAATTGAAGCCCGGGCGCGCTGGTCCTACGCTAATTACAATCGGAAACGTTTCAGCTCTCGAGAAACTCACGATTCATGTCGGGAAGAAGCGCGTTTTCGATGCTGTACGACGCGTTATTTATCAAGCGACCGCAACGACAAATACCTGCGGAAGGCCAAAGAGGAGACGACAATGCGCAGCAACTCTCAGCAATCTCGGGATAGTGCTCCAATGCGTTGCGCGGTCTGTGGCGGACGGTTTGGTCTGGTCCGATACTATTCCTGGCGAACTGCCCTCTGCTCGAGGAGGTGCACGGATTGCTTCAAGTCCCGCCGGGAGAGCGATCGCAGATGGCTGGTTTGCCGGCGCGCGGCCTGACAATTCCGTCGCAAAGAACCTCCCTCTAGCTCGTCGTCTCGAATTTGGAGGTGTCACATGAGGTTCATATGCGTGAATGATCGGACGCCCTCGTCGCACCCTGTCTGCGCGGCCTGCGGCCGATCGATCGGATCAACCTATTTGAGACAGATCGAAACACGGCTCTGTTATTGTGATCCCGGTTGCTACGCCTCCATGCGTTCCGACAATCTTGGGACTGGTTCCTTTACACCGGATCAGGCCGGCGCAGTTCTGGAGTCTGCCTTGATGTTTCTTCATCTCAATAGCGACAGTGATCTGGCATACTGAACTTCGACATTGATGCAAGCAGCGGCGCAACGCATCAACCAGACGATGACAGAGTGCCGGATCATGATCGTACTCGCCTGAGCGCCTGTAGAAAACTCCGAGAAATAACTGACCGAAAATCCCCGCACAAACGCCCTGTCTGGCGCGTTGCCGGAAGCCTGCGGTTTGCGATGGCTGGACGGCCGAAATCGTTGAGCTCAAACTGGCGATCCGCCAACCAGTCATCGAACCCGTCTGCGCATCAGCGCCGGGAACGGAAATTTCCTACGCCATGACAGGCCGGCAAATGGCGGCTCCGCACCCGGCAGAGACGGCTTCAGCGACGTGTGGGAAGCGAGAAAGCCCCATTTCCGAGCAATAATTGCGAGAAGGCTTGCGAAGGTTTGAACCCTGCCGCTGAATGGTGGGCGCACCGGGGCTCGAACCTGGACCCGCTGAAATGTGAGTCATCGGGAATTGCCGGAGTAGCCCTTTCGGCACAACTCTGATATTTGACCGCCCTGCTCTTCGGACACCTTTGGCGAAGGGGAGACAAAAAAGCGGCAAAACCATATATTGATGTCGCAACTAATCGATTTTGTTGAATTGGCCGGTTTAGCTCAGCGGTAGAGCAGCGGTTTTGTAAACCGAAGGTCGGGAGTTCAATCCTCTCAACCGGCACCAGCGATCTCCAATTTTTTAACAACGGCCCGTGCCGCCCCTATTCAGCGGCGAGGCTCGATCCCATCTTCGCAATCTTCTCCAGCACCGGCAGCAGGTGTTGCAAGAATTCCGCCGGGTTCTCGCTCATCGGAAAATGCCCGAGGCCCTTCATGATGGTGACCTCGCTGCCCGCAACGCTGTTGGCCACGGCGAGCGTTTCCTCCGGCGTGCAGGAATAGTCGTATTCGCCCGACAACAGGAACAGCGGACAGCGGCGGGTATCGATCTGGGCGACGCGGCCGCGGATGTCGCCGTCGAGCTTGTAGAAATACAGATCGCCCTTGAAGACGCCCGGACCGCCCTGCATGTAATGCCACAACGTCTCCCAGCGCGCATCATCCGGCGCGTCCGGCCCGACCAGTCCGGAGACGATGGCGGCGGCAATTTCGCCGCCGTGCACGTCGGGACGGTGCAGAAAATTCAGGTCGTAATAGGGATCGACATGGGCGCCGGCCTGCAGGCCGATGATGGCGCGGAAGCGCTCGGGGTGCTCGAGCGCCAGGTGCAGCGCGATGCGGCCGCCGATCGAGCAGCCGATCAGGATCGGCCGGTCGAGTTCGAGCGCCGACATGATCTCCAAAATCATGGTCGTGTATTGAGCCGAAGTGAGCTGGTATTCCTCATTGTGCCAACCCGGAGGCGGCGATGACTTGCCATGCCAGGGCATGTCGAAGGCTATGACGCGGTGGCGGCGGGTGATGCGCTCGTCGTTCATCAGCGCCCGGTATTGACGCCCGTCGGCGCCCGCGGTGTGAAGGCACAACAATGGCGTGCCCTCGCCTGCCTGCTCGACATAGATGCGATGCGGCCGGCCGAACAAATCGAGATGCATATAGCGGCCGATGATCGGCTCGAATGCCGCGGTCATGTCGCGGCTCCCTCAGCGCGCAGCTTTGCCAGCACCTCCTTGAAGTAGCGCAGATTGGCCATGAAGATCTGCAGGTTGCCCTCGGCCTTGAGCACGCGCCGCTTGATCAGCGCCATCAGATCATTCGAGCCGGGCGGCGGCCGCTGGCTCCAGAATTTCTGCCATTCCGCTTCCGGCGCCCGCAGCGCGAATGCCGACGACGGCATGACGAAGGGCCCGCGCGCCACCGACACCACCTTGCCTTCGAAGATCGCGATCAGGAAGGCGGCCGGGCCGACTTCCAACAGGAACGTCGTCGTCAGGAACCGCCCGCGCCTCACCAGCGCTTCATCGCCATTGACCCGCTGCCCGAGCGTCTCGATCATTTGCGGCCTCCCGTTGGTCGTTCGCCGGACCGCCGCTTGGCTTGAGGCGTCCTGCGCACTTTGCCTCGCATGATGGGGCGAACAGGCGCGACGTCAATCGGCTAAAGCCCGGCTCGGGCTTTTGCCGCGCAGGCCGCCGGCAGCGCAAAAGCGAACCGGCCGTGGACGCGCACGGCGGCGTACCGACGGTCCGCCGTTCAGCAGTTCCATAAATGAAACCAATGGCTTCTCACTTAAGTCGCTTTCCGGACTTAAGGGCTATACAAGTTCCTCATTCGTCGACGTCGAACGCGTGATTTCCTTGTTCTCCGCAAGGTATCATCCGACGCTCGAGTGCTGAGCTCTCTCAATAGCCTGGAGTTCAGCATGAAACATTCGGCATTGTCGTTGATCCCGTTGGCGCAGCTTCTTGTTGTTCCGGCGTCGGCCAAGACACCCTTCGACGGCACATGGGATGTTGCCGTCCTCACGCGAGCCGGGAGTTGCGATTCGTCTGCGCACTATCGGCTGACCGTCCAGGACGGAAAGGTGTTCGGCCCCGGTGATGTTTCAGGGCACGTCACGATCGACGGTTACGTCCGGGTGTCGATCAGCGGCTCCTATGCCAACGGCCAACTCGACGGCCGAATCGGATCGGGCAGATGGAACGCGGCATCCTCGGGAGCGCCTTGCAGCGGCAGATGGAATGCCACGAAGGAATAGGCCGGAGACAGCCCGCCCCCGCGCATCGGCGCTAAAGCCACGAGCAAACCAGCATCAGGTTGGCGGCGCAGGCCGCCAGCAGCGCGACGCTCAGTGCGACGTGCACTCCCTCGCCGGATGTTTTGAAGGTCGTTCCCATGACGGCGAAAACATCCGGCGATTCTACCCGGCGAGTCTCGCGGATTATTTTTGGGGGGATTCAGGACTCGTTTACGACTCAGGCACCTGCCCGTCACATTTGGGGGCCGCTACTCACGCTCCCTCACTGGCGCGTGAACCGCCGGTCCCCCGCTGGACGGAAACCCCGGCCCGGGGAGGCGCGTTAGACTGTTTTCCGGGAGTGATCCGATGCCCTATGCGCTGTTCTGCAACGAGGCCAAGTTGAGCAAGGCCTATCCCACCGAGGCCGAGGTCTGGAAGCAGGCCAGGCGCAGCGGGCTTGTGGTCGACGTCACGTCCGAGGAAGCGAAGCCGACACCGCGGCCGCTGCTGGACAATGATTACGAGATCAGGCCCTGCCGGCCGGATCCGCAGGAGGATCCGGTCAAGAACCGGGCCGACGCCGAGCGCGAGGCCGAGCTGGAATTTGAGCTGGGTTCGTGAGCAAACACAACCACTTGTCGTCGCAATCCGCGAAGGCGGATGACGATATATTTTCCGGCAAGCCTTACGGCGTCGCCACCGCCAACGAAGCCTGATCGGTGGCAAGCACCACGCAGGCCTTCTTGCGATGCAGGCCCCTGATCGCACCGGTGACCCTGAGCACCTTGCCGACAGGACATGAAGCGTCCTGCACATAGGCGGTCTCATAAGGCGCCAGCACAAGGGGTTCGGATTTCAGCACGTTTTGGGCAAGGCACGGCAGCGTCAGCGCGGTGAAGATCAACCCTGAAAACAAGGTACGCATGTTCGTCGTCCAGCAACCGGCCAAGCCATCATAGCCGATTGCCGCGCGAAGTTTCGCAGACTGCGAAAATTATTTTTTGCGCCCCACCTGCACGGCAATAGACCGGCGACGTCCGCGCGCGAAACCGCCGGAAGCCGAAAGCTCACGCGATCCTGCCGCTTTAGCGTCCTGGCGATGCCTCGTTCCGGCCGATCCTGGTACCGGGCCGGGGGAAGAGATCGCCCTTTACGGCTTCGACCAGGAAAACCGAACCGGCATCCGTGAGATGCACGATATCGCTGACGATCACGTCGCTTGCGGCCGGTCCGACGCGCGTCAAGCACCCGTCCGGGTTGCACAGCGCATGCCAGGCGGAGATATATTCGACACCCGCGGCCTTGCTGAAGGCTTGCATTTGCCCGTCGCCCTCCGGCCCGGATACACCCGTCCCGATCCGGTCGGCGATACGATGCCGAAACCGGTAGTAGTTCACCAGCGAGTGCGGCAGCGTGCGCTTCCATACCGGCACCGGCCCCAGAATGACAATTCGCGGGATACCGATGGCCTGGAGCCGTTTGATCGTTTCCCCGAGCTTGCCGAGATCGTTGCCGCCGTCCCACATCGCGTGAAGCAGGACGATTTCGGGATGAGACGACTTTATGAAACCGAAGGCGACGTCGCTGGCCGCATCGCATCTCGAATTCGTTCCAGTCGCCAGGATCGGCGCGCACCCGGGCGCCGCAAAATGCGCCAGGCGAAACGGCACGGTCTGCTCGGCGTTCTTCAGGCCCGGCAGGAGCGCCGCGGCGTTGGAATCGCCCCACAGCAACAACAGCGGATTGTCCCCGGGCTCGATGCAGTTGGAATCGAATTTGGCGCCGGGGACCTCCAAAAAGCACTTGTCGCGCAAGCCGGCATTGCTCTGCCCCGGCAGCATCGCGATTTCGCGAATTTCCGGCGCAAAACGAAAGCCGAAGCCGGATGCCGCCGCGGTGACGATCCCCACCAGGCCGATGCTTGTCAATGCGAAGGACAATCGCGGCACCGCCTTCGGATTCCGCCGCAGCGGGATTTCGACGAAGCGGAATGTCAGCCAGGCGAGAGCCACCGCGACGATGACGGCAATCCAGATCTCGACAAAGTTAGGAACCCCGTTGCGCAGGATGGCCAGATAGGACAACAGCGGCCAGTGCCAGAGATAAAGCGGATAACTGATCAATCCGACCAGGACCATCGGCCGGTTCGACAGCAAGAACCGGTTCACCCACGCATTCGGCGAGACGATGATCAGGACCGCGCCGAGCACCGGCAGCAGCGCGTAAACGCCCGGAAACACACTGTCTTTGTTGAGCCCGAGCGCGGTGCCGAGGATGGCCGCAAGCCCGATCACGGCGTTCAAATTGTCGCGCCGCGCAAACCCGCCCTGCTCGCGTTGCGGACCCTCGACAAAACGGTCGGCGACGATGCCGCCGGCCAATAATTCCCAGGCTCGCGCAAGCGGCGAGTAAAATGACCACTCCTTGTAGCCGAGGAAAATCAGCAGGCTGACGCCGAACGACAGCGCCGCGAACGCCCCGATCCAGAGCGATCGCCGCTTCGATCCGGCCAGCAGCCAAAGGATCGGCGGCCAGAAGATATAGAACTGCTCCTCGATGCCGAGCGACCAGAGGTGGACCAACGGATTTTCGGCGGCATCGGGCGCGAAATAGCCGACCTGGGTGAGTTGAAACAGGTTGGATACAAACCCAACCCCCGCCACGATGCTCTTGCCGAGCAGGGAGAACCCGTCGGGAAGTAGAACGAACCAGCCGATCAGGTAGGTCGCGGCAAGCACGACGGTGAGCGCCGGAAAAATCCGCCGGATCCGGCGAGCGTAAAAATTCAGCGGCGAGAAGGTGCCGGCCCCGAGCTCCCTGAGGATGATGCGCGTAATCAGGAAGCCGGAAATGACGAAGAAGACATCGACCCCGATATAGCCGCCGGGCACCAGCCAGGGCTGCGCGTGGTATCCGACCACCAATAGGATCGAGATCGCCCGCAGACCGTCGATGTCCGCGCGATAGGCAATCATCTTGTCATCGCGGGCGGGCCGCACCATCGGCAAATCCTTGCGAGGGAAGCGAAATTACCCGATATGGCGGCAAAAACAAAAAGGCCGGCGAAATGCCGGCCTTCCCGTAATCGTTCGATCCGCGGCGGGTCAGTACTTCGCGGCGACCGGGCCGCCCCAGCCGAAGCGGTAGTTCACCCCGACCTTGACTGTATGCTCGTCGTCGCGGAAGCGGGCGCCGACGATCGGCGCGGGCCCGCCGGTGAAGGTGGTATTGCCGAAATTGTAGTATTGGTATTCGGCCTTGGCCGACCAGTTGGGCGCGAACATGTACTCGAGACCGGCGCCGACGGTGAAACCGTCCTTGTGGGTGCCGTCGGTGGTGAACGCCACCGGTGCGCCGCCTACTGCTACGCCGAGATTGGGATTGTCGCGCCAGGCAAAACCGCCCTTGGCATAAAGCAGCGCCGGGCCCCAAGTGTAGCCGACCCGGCCGGTCACCGAACCAAGCTGGTTGTTGCTGGAGGTGATCAGCGTATTGCCCGGGAAAACCGTGCCGTTGTTGTTGCCGTTGGCAAGCCAGCTGTACTGGGCCTCGGCGCCGATCACCCAATTGGTTGCGAACTGATAGTCGACACCACCCTGTACGCCGCCCAGGAATCGTCCGCCGTTGCCCTCCAGGCTGTTGTTGCCCGCGAACGCCCCGCCGAGATGGCCGCCGATGTAGAAACCGGTCCAGTTGTAAACCACCTCCGGCGCCGTATAGACGGGCGCCTTGGTATAGGTGCGCGCAGGCATATCGGCCGCGAACGCGGGCGCAGCCAAGGCGATAAGGGCAGCTCCGCCGAGCAGAAATTTCTTCATAAGGGATCCCCGTTATTTCGTAGTGAGTTCAAGTCAAACAACGTGGCCTCAATTTGGTTGCTTCGCGGCAATGCCGGAGCCGTGATGGTTCGTAACTGTGACGGCGCGGCAACAACGGTTTTTTGTTCCATTGCCGCCATCATGATTTGCCGGAAAGCAGGCAGTTTACGGCTATGCTTTAGTCGTCGCTGCCAGTGATCCGGCTCGATGCTCGCCAAAAAGTGATCGGGTTCCCGCAGTTCCGTTAGCTGCGCCAAGCGGGAGCCTGCCGAGAAAATCAAGGGAGAAACAATGCCCGGCGCCCTGATGGACGACTTCCCACCCGCGCCCGACCGCCTGGTGACACTTGCGAACTGGCGCCAGGCACCCTTCAACGGCTGGGGCTTGCGCAACGTTCGCCGGCTGATCCCGACCGCCAATATTCCTGCCTCCGGCCGCACCACAGCGCTCGAATTGGCGCTGGAGGAGATCGGACACATTGGTTTCAGCGGCCATGACGGGTGCCCGACCACGGTTGCCGAGGCGCTGCGCGCCACCCTGACCGACGCCTTCGTCGTGCTCAGGCGCGGGCAAATCGCCATGGAGTGGTACGGCCGCGGCATGAGCGCCACCGCCCCGCATATTATCTTCTCGGTCAGCAAGTCGATCTGCGGCACGCTCGGCGGAATCCTGGTCGATCGCGGCCTGCTCGATCCGGATGACCGCGTGATCGATTACGTCCCCGAACTGGCGTCGTCAGTCTATGCCGGCTGCACCGTCCGGCACCTCCTGGACATGACCGTCGGCATCGCCTTCAACGAAGATTACGACGATCCGAAGGGTGACGTGGTCCGCTACCGCCACGCCGCGGGGTGGGATCCCCTGCCCGCGGGCCAAGCGCCGGTCGATCTGCGCAGCTTTCTAGGCCAGCAAAAGCCCGACGGAAAAAAGCACGGCGAAGCGTTTCATTATGTCTCGACCAATACCGACGTGCTCGGCTGGGTCTATGAGCGCGCTTGCGATCGGGCCTATGCCGACATTCTCAGCGAGTATCTGTGGACGCCGCTTGGCGCCGAGCACGAGGCCTATATCACCGTCGACGCCCGAAACGCGATGCGTGCCGCCGGCGGTATCTGCGTCTCACCACACGATCTCGTCCGCTTTGCCGAGATGATCCGCCGTCGCGGCATCGCCGACGGCCGGCAGGTCGTGCCGGGAGTGTGGATCGACGACATCAACGAGGGCGGCGATCCCGAGGCCTGGTCGCCTTGGGAATTCGCCGACATGTTCCCGCAAGCCTGTTACCGCAACCAATGGTACCGGATCGACCGCGCCAGGCGCGTGCTCTGCGGGTTCGGCATTCACGGCCAGTGGATCTACATCCACCCCGAGGCCGAACTGGTCATCATCCGGATGGCATCCGAGGCCACGCCGCTCGATCTCGATCGTGTGCGCGGCTGGCGGCGCGGTTTTGACGCCATCGCAGAATATTTTCTATAGGCAAGCCGGCCGACCGGACGCCACGAAATCCGCCGGCGCAGGCTCGGCGAGCGACTCTGCACGGTCCTGCCTGTACGTCACCGGAGGGCGGCAAGGCGTTTGCCCTTCCAGCCACGCCTCGGTCTTTGCCAAACTTTTCAGCGCCCACGCCAGCTGGAGCGCTGAGCGCCGTTCCGGCCCGAATGGCTTTCCGCGCGCCTTGCGCATCATCTCGACCGCGGCGCTGCGGTAGGCAAGGGAACGACGGAGAAACAGCAGATTGCTCACGACACGACTCCGGAAAGCGACGCCCCGCCATCGTGGCCCACTTCTCCTGAACGCCAGCTGAAAGCTCCCTTCAACCAGGGTTCAACCAAGGCCCGGTCCCGCGAACACCTGACAGGCGGGAACGGCAGCGCCGCACGGTCCGTCGCGCGATGACGGACCATTTTCAAACAGCGGACGCCAACGACAGCTAGGTCATGCTGCCCGGCATGAAGCACCGGATCGAGATCTGACCGTCAAACCGCATCGGCCAAACCATCGTGCGTCCGGCGCGGTTGGGTTCGGTGATGACGGCATCGTCGGGAACGTCGACCCAATTGTTCTCGAGACGGACCCGATAGTGGCCCTCCTTCGATTCCCAATCGGGATCTGCGACGCTCTCGCCATCCGCCATCGAGCAACACAGCCCCTTGCCGCTTGCGAGATGATCGAACCACGGTTTGAGCGGCGAATTGGCGTAGCGTCCGTCAAGGTCGCGCGCTCTTACAACGCCAACGAGAGAAGCAACCAACACAGTAAGGATCAGACCAAACACGATGCGTTTCATGAGTCACGCTCCTGAATGTCAAAACCTACCCCCAGTTTGTCTCAAGCAATGTTCATGCCGCGTTGTTACTGCAACCGCGAATCGCGACATTGTGATACAGTCTACGCTAAAAGAAAAAAGACGCGCGTGTGACGGCTGATTTGATACGCGCATTATCGGCGCGTGTTCGATCACGAAGGCGGTTGCCTGACCCGGCGCGATTCTCGGCTCGATGGTTCGAAGCCGGACCATCTGCTAGCGCGTCAGCTTCTCCAGTTCGGGAAACGGCGCATAGACCGCGCCTGAGCAGATGTCGCTGGCGTTCTCGACCAGGCGGTCGAGCCGGCCATTGACATAGAGCACGGCGCGTTCGCGCGAGCTGTGATAGCTGCCATCTGATTCGCGCGGGGTGAAGCGCAGGCAGCTGACATAGCGCACCCGCCCGCCGACCGTCCGCTGCACCGGCTCGGCCATCGCGGCGTCATGCACACCGACGGGATTGTTGAGATAGGCTTTCATGAACGCCAGCAGTTCGGAACGGTAATTGTCGGGAAACGGCTGGATGGCGGTACCGTTGTCGAAAGCAATCTCTCTGCCCTCGTCGCCGCCCGCGCATCCCGCAAGCGCGACTGACAGCAGCAGGATAGCCACACACTTTGCCGAGATTCCCAAGAGCAACCCGTTTGAAGATCTGACGCCCAGACGGTTCTAGACCTTCCGCCGATCAAAGGGAATCTGCATTTCGATGATGCGGACGCGCCATTGCGTTCTCAAACAGGTCCGGCCCGACGCCATTGGGGAAGCAATGGCGCGGGCCGGCCTGACATCCGCCGGGAGCTACGGGGGCAATGAATAGCTCCCGCGGATCACTCTCAGCCGCGCTTGATGGCGGAGCCTGTGTGCTTGATCGTGGCCTTCGAATATTTGTGCGCCTTCAGCCCGGCGACATGCTTGTGGGAGCGATGATGGCGGGCGTGCCGGACATGATGGCGGCCCATCCTGGCGTTGGCGTTGCGCAGGGCCGGCTTGACCGGCTTCACCTGCTCGGTCTTGATCACCGGCGCCTGCGCCGTCTTCTCCTGACTGGCGGCCAGCGCGGGTGCGGCGAGAACGGATACCGCGAGCAGTGCTGCGGAAATGGTTTTCAACATGGTCGTCTCCTTTGAACGGGATCACGAGGTGGCCGGTCGGATGGCCGGGCCCGTCGATCATGCCGGAGACCTTAGACGTGGCGCGCTGAACCCGACCTGAAGCGCATTGGTGGATTTCGTTCATCTCCATGACATGTTCGCCATGTTCGGCGTCCCGATGCCGCGCGTCGGCCCTGGCGCAGTTCGTTCAAATAAAGATGATGAACCGGGAATGTTCCGATGGCTTGGGTGTTCAAGTCAGCAGGCTTGGGTATAGGATCAGCCCGCCGCAAAAATCAGGAGCGACCCATGAAAAAATATGCGTCCAGGTTTCTGGTGTTGGCGATGTTCGCCATGGCGCTGGTCGCGGTTCCGCTTTTGACACCGGCCCATGCCTCGGGCGACGAAAATCCGGCGCCGCCGGCGGGCACCAAGAAGGAAAAGAAGGACAAGAGCTCCAGCATTGGCGATGACGGGTTCATCAAGGGTTATCGCGCGGCCTACGCGGCGATCTACGACCGCAATGATTATGCTTCCGCGATTCCGCAGCTGAAGGCGCTCAGCCATGACGACAACGCTTCGGTTGCCACCCTGATCGGCTACTCCTACCGCAAGCTCGGCGACTACAAGGTCTCGCAGATCTGGTATGAGCGCGCGCTGAAGGCGGATCCGGACCACGTCAAGACCTGGCAGTATTACGGATTGTGGCAGGTCGAACAGGGTAACCGCGACCAGGCGCAATATCATTTGAGCCGGATCGCCGCTTTGGCCGGCACCAACAGCGAGGAATACCGCTCGCTCGCGGCCGCCCTCGAAAAGCCGCCGGGCGCTGGTCTGGTTTACTGATGCAGGCAAAGTTTCACGACCCAAGCCCCTCACGACCCAACAGGAGCGATGCATGAGCAAATTTGCAATCCGGCTTTTGACGCTGGCAACATTTTCGCTGGCGCTGGTCACGGCGCCCGTGATCAGCAAGGTGTACGCCGCGCCCGACACCGACGCGCCGGCACCCTCCCCGACCAAGAAGGGCAAGAAGAAGACCAGCGAATTGACTCCCCGCATCGAGGACACGGCGTTCGCCAAGGGCTATCGCGAGGCCTATGCCACGATTTACGACCGCAACGACTACGCCTCCGCGATCGGGCAGCTGAAGGCGCTCGGCCATGACGACGTCGCCGCGGTCGCCAATCTGATCGGCTACTCCTATCGCAAGCTCGGCGACTACAAGGTCTCGCAGATCTGGTACGAGCGCGCGCTGAAGGCCGACCCCAACCATGTCAAGACCTGGCAGTATTATGGGCTATGGCAGGTCGAACAGGGTAACCGCGACCAGGCGCAGTACCATCTGAGCCGCATCGCGCAGCTCGCCGGCACCAGCAGCGAGGAATACCGTTCGCTGGCGGCGGCGCTGGAAAAGCCGCCCGGTACGGGCCTGGTTTACTGAAGTTTGCGCTGACGCCTCCAACCGGCGCAGCTTCTGCTGCGCCGGTTTTGTTTTGACGCCTCACTTCATCAGCGCCTCGGCGTCGGCGCGGAACGCCTGGCGCGCGCCGTCACGCGAATAGAACATGTGCCCGCCGGGATAGACGACCAGTTTCACGCGTTCGGGCGAGGCAAAGGCCGGCAACTGGTCGAGCAGGATCTTGGTGCCGAAATACGGCGTCGCCAGATCGAACAGCCCGTGCCCTACCAACAGCTTCAGCTTCGGGTCGAGCGCGAGGATTTCGCGCAGCTGGGAAATCGACTCGGGCGGATTGATGCCGTGGCCGAAATCCCACCCCTTCTCGACCGCGCCATTGAGCAAGTGGTAGGAGCCGTCCGGCCGCCAATTCAGCTTGCGGGCGGTGAGGTCGACCGCGGCGCTGGTCAGGGGTGCTGCGATCGCCTCGCCGGAGGGATCGCTGAAATGGTAGAAACTCGAGTCGGGATAGGGATCGAGACCCAGGACCGACGCATCGTAGCGTCCCGTCACCTTGCCGTCCTTGCGGTCGAATTCGCGGCGAAACTCGATGGCGTCGAAGCGCCCGGCAAGCCTTCGGCTCACGGCCTGGTCGATCCCCGTCAAGGCGGCGACCTTGTCGGCAAGGCGCGTGGTGGCCTCACGGTCGGCCTGCCCCTTGAGGAGGTCGGCCAGAAATTCGCCACGCGCGTAGGCTTCGACATCCGCCATGTCGGCGCGGGTCACCGCACCCCTGGCCTGGCGCGCCACCGCCGCCATGGTGGGAAGACTCCACACATATTGCAGCATGCTGGAGCCGCTAAATTCGCGGAAGTCGAGCACCGGCGAGAACAGGATCAGGCCCCTCACTCCGACGCCCTGATCGACCTGCAGATTGCGAACGATCTTCGGCCCGCGCATGCCGCCATAGCTCTCGCCGACGACATATTTGGGCGAGGCCAGACGGGCCGACTTTTCCAGCCAGCGGCGTATCGTCACCGCGATCGAACTGGCGTCGCCATCGACCGAGAAGAATCTCTTGCGTACATCCTCGCCCGACGCGACAAAGCGGCTATAGCCGGTATCGACGGGATCGATGAAGACGAGATCGGTGAAGTCGAGCCAGGTTTCGGTGTTGGGCTGCAAGACCGGCGACGCCGAGGGCACCGCCGCGTCGCCGTCGATGGAAAGCCGCCAGGGTCCGGCGGCGCCCAACTGCAGGTAGGCGGAGGCAGCGCCCGGCCCGCCGTTGAACAGGAAGGTCACGGGCCGCGTCGCCGGATCGGCGCCATCGAGTTGATAGGCGGTGTAGGCGATATCGGCCTGCGGCTCGCCCTTGCCGTCGAACAGGCGGATCGAACCGGCGGTGGCCGCGAAGGCGAGCGTGCGCCCGGGTAGCGCCAGCGTTTGTTTGGTCGTGGAATCCGGCGGCAGGCGATGTTGCTCGGCGGCAGCGGGCGCATTCGGGGTGGTGCGTGCGCCCGGACCGCCCGATTTCTGCCCGGAGGGTGTGGCCGAGGGTTGCGGCGCCGGCGCTTGCTGCTCCTCGTCTGCGCGCGCCGATGCGGTGAGGAAGAACGCAACGAGAGCTATGGCGATACGCGCATGGCGCGGCGCGGCGAAACGGATGGCCATGTCTTTTCTTCTCCCTGCGCCCCGCAATCCAGCCGGATTTCCCGAATGGCTGCGGGTTTGTAGCTCAAAACTGCGACACCCCGCCGTGGTTGGCAAGCGCGAGAGACATAGCTCGCTTTGCGGTCAAGCTCATCGCACGATCCGGTGACATGGCCCGGCACGGCTAGTCCGTCTCGACAAGGATAGCCAAGGTCGTATAGACGACCTTCCACGCACTTCGATCGATCCCACTCTGGCGCCAAGAGCCCGCGATCCCATGACCAGCCCCAAGCGATATGAACGGATCGCCTTCGTCGCGAGCGCGGTCGCCGAGGCGCAAGCAGCACTCAAGCAGCTGGTGAAGCTTTACGGCAATCACGATCCTGCCGAGGCCGATGTCGTGGTGGCGCTCGGCGGCGACGGATTGATGCTGCAGACGCTGCATCAGCACATGCACACCGGCAAGCCGATCTATGGCATGCATCGCGGCACCGTCGGCTTTCTGATGAACGAGTACTCGACCCACGATCTGCATGCCCGGCTCGCCGCCGCGAAGGATTCCGTGATCCACCCGCTCCTGATGCGCGCCACCGATGTGCACGGGGTGGTGCATCTTCACCACGCCATCAATGAAGTCGCACTGTTCCGTCAGACCCATCAGGCGGCGCGTCTGCGCATCCTGATCGACGAGCGCGAGCGGATGGCGGAGCTGATCGCCGATGGCGTGCTGGTGGCGACGCCGGCCGGCTCGACGGCCTACAATCTTTCGGCGCAGGGGCCGATCGTCCCGATCAACGCCGCGCTGCTGGCGCTGACCCCGATCTGCCCGTTTCGACCGCGCCGCTGGCGCGGGGCGCTGCTCCCCAACACCGCCTATGTGGTGATCGAGGTGCTGGAGAGCGAAAAACGCCCGGTGGCGGCGGTGGCCGATCACGACGAGGCGCGCGACGTCCGTCGCGTCGAGGTGCTTTCCGACCGGACCATTTCGATGCGGATGCTGTTCGATCCCGGCCACAGCCTGGAAGAGCGCATCCTGAGCGAGCAATTCGGGGTTTGATTTCCGCCTCTCCGCGGGGCCAGCCGCAACCATTCCTTAACCTGCGCCGCGATATGGTTAACGCCGGGTATACCGCCCATCACCGGCATGCTCCGGGGCCCGGCCATGTTTCGCATCGATTTCAACAAGCTGCGATTTCTCGTCTGCGACGACAATCCGCATATGCGCCGCATTTTGCGGACGCTGTTGCATTCGTTCGGCGCGCGCGAGGTTTATGAATCCGAGGACGGCGCCACCGCGCTGGAGATGTACACCCACTACGTCCCCGACATCGTCATCACCGACTGGTCGATGCCGATCTTCGACGGCCTTGAACTCGCGCAAATGATCCGGCAGCCGGAGTCGAAGGGCAATCCCTTCGCACCCATCATCATGCTGACCGGCCACTCCGAAAAGCGCCGCGTCACGGTGGCGCGCGATGCCGGCGTCACCGAATTCCTCGCCAAGCCGATTTCGGCCAAGGGGCTTTATCAGCGCATTCTCAACGTCGTCGCCAATCCGCGCCCGTTCATCAAGACCAAGACCTATTTCGGACCGGACCGCCGCCGCAATACCAGCAATGCCTATATCGGCCCCGAGCGCCGGGTCGGCGGCGAGGTCGAAGTCCTCCAGCAGCCTTCGCTGCTCGACAAGGCCCGCTCCTCCGTCTAGCGCGAGGCGCCCTTCAGGAAACCATCATGGCGAACGACAAGCGCGACATCGAGATCAAGGCCTTCGCCGATCATCACGTGATCACGCAGCCCAATCCGTTGCGCAAGGTGTTGCGGCGCGTTACCGAAACCGATCACGACGATCCGGTGGCCCGCGCGGAAAAGGCGCTTGCCGGCCTGTCCGGCGAATTCAAGAAATGGATGGCAATCGAGGCCGACCGGCTCTCGGCGGCCTATACTGTCGTCCTCAAGCATGGTTTTACCGACGAAACACGCGAAGAGCTGTTTCGCGCCGCCCACGACATCAAGGGTGACGCCGCCACGTTCGGCTATCCTTCGGCCGGCGCCGCCGCCGAAAGTCTCTGCCGGATCATCGAGCATGCGCCCGATCTCGAAAAAGTGCCGTCCGAACTGATCGTCTATCACATCAACGCCATTCAGGCGATCGTGCGCGAGCGCACCAAGCTCGACACCGTCAGCACCGCCAGCGCGCTCAGCCGGCAACTGCGCGGCGTGGCGGACGAATATCTCATGCAGGTCAACCGCGACCGCCCCGAACACCTCGAAGCGATCCTGGCGCCGAGCATCGCGCCCGCGGACTAGAGTTACGCCGCGATCAGTTCGTGCTGGATCGGCGCCACGGCCTCCTCAGTCATCAGCTCGTCGCAGAACATGCGGGCCTCTTCGCGGGCCGATTCGGTCGCAAAGCGCCGCAGCAGGATCAACAGCGGCTCGGCGGCCAATGGATCGGTCTCGCAATGCGTCAGCACGCGTTCGACCATCCGGCGCCGCAATCGTGCAGCTCCCCCGAGCGTGTCGACATAACCGGTTTCATGGCTGACTTCGAGCGCGACGCGGAACGCGGCGAAGGTCGATGGCGGCAATCCGGCGCGCTCGAGCAGCGCCTGCAGGCTGGCGCCGCCGCGATCGTGCAGCAGGGCGGAGACGCGCGCCTGCGGCAGATCGGACAATTCCGCCAGCGCATGGTCGAACAGTTCGAGATTGCCCGACAACAGGGCCCGCAGGATCAGTCCCGCGGTCAACTGGCCGGTGGCGCGCAGATGCCGCACCAGGCCGCGCATGTCCTCGCCGCGCGAGCGCGCCGCGATATTGACGGTCGAGCGATCGCGCGCCTCGCTTGCGATCCGGCCCGCGCGATCGGCGCTGAGCCAGTTCCGCGCGACGACGAATTGCGCCAGCGTGTCGGAAAGCTTTGCCACCAGCGCGGCCCGCGTGGCCGCCGGAAGGTCCTCAAGCACCAGCATCGATTCCCGGATCGCGGCGAGATGGCCGTGGCGTTCGACGATGCGGTCCCAGGAGAACGGCGCGAGCTCGGCGTAGGCGTTTTCGATCAGCTCGAGCGCCGCCGCCGCGGAACCGACTTCGGCGATCGCGGCGCAGACCGAGGCCGGCAGATGGATGCGGCGGGCGATCGCGCATTGCATCTGGCAATTGCCGGTCGCGATGATGTCGACGAGATCGGCATCGATCAGAAGCGGGGAATGTTCGAGCACCGGGAGCGCGACCGAGGGCTGGTCGAGCGACAGCGCCTGTACGATCGCCGCCGGCGCCTCGGTAGAGCGGGCGAATACTTCGGCCATGGCCTGCCGCACCAGCGGAGAGGCATCGTCGAGCAGCATCAGCAGCGCACCTTCGGCGGCGGCGCGGTCGTCCTCACCAAGATCGGAAATCAGCCACGCCCGCGCCAGCGACCGCGTTGCCTCCGCCCGCTCGCCTGCCGGCGCGGTCCTGATCCAATTGATGAACTGCCGAACGATCATTGTCCTGCCGGCTTACGCAAACCCGAGACGACACCGTGACGCGGTGCCACTGTCATAGAAAATAAACCATGACGCTTAACAAAGCGTTCACCATAAATGGCTGGTTTTATTGACGTTTTGTTAAGGGTGCGAGGCGGGAGGTGTCAACAATGACTGGGCGAAAACTCATAAATGCGCGGGGCTTTGGCCGACGTCCGCTTGGGTGCGAACGGACTCAAGACATCGCACCAGGTCCGGAAAGTGTCACGCCAAAAGCAGTCGTTCGTTTCCCGACGATATCTTTTTGACTCCTCCCGTGCGAACTACCAAATTCCGGCCGTTGGCCTTTGCGCGTGCTCCACCGAACCGCGGTCAACGGCTTTGCCGGACTGGTGCCGTCAAGGCACCTTGATGAGGCTGATCACGCCGCTGACTGGAGGGGCTTGTGCACGGCACGATGTGCGAAAAACGGACGGACCCAACCACGGACGCCCAGGTGGTCCCGGTTTGGCTCAAACGACGGGCTCACGCGCCGTTAGCCATCCTGACAGCCATTGTTGTTGCCGGGACGCTTGTTTCATCCTCCGGATCGGTCATCGCACAAACCAGCATGGAAAAGCAGGCTCAATGCGAGCTGTCGGCGATACGCGATACGAGATCTGCCCTGGCCATCCAGTTCATTCGTTCTGCCTGCAACTGGCTTGCACTCAACGGCGACTCCTTGTTGGACGAAAGCAGCAAAGGCTATCATGTTTGCCTCGTGCGGCAGTTGTCGGGCGTCCAGGCCGATGAAGCCGCTGCGGCAATTATCTCGGCATGTCGCACATCCAGTCCGCCTTAGCACTCCCAGGGTCGCCGCCCCGTATTTGGCTACTAGCTGCTGAAAGTGCCGTTGCGATCGCTGAAGAGATCGAGTGGTTGGGGGGCGCGGACGTTCGGCGTTTGCGATGTCGCTGATGCTACCGAGGTCAGCGATGATGAGTTGCCCCACAACTCCTGCACCGCCGGCGAGACCGGCTGGGTCCGATCGCCGGCCTGGAACAGCGAGCGGAAGATCGGGTCGGTCGGCGGTGCGGTGTTGGTCGGGCTCGACGCGGAAGCGACCGTGACCGGCGCGACCGCGCGGACGTCCGGAAAGGTCGACAGATAGGCTGCATTGTCGATGGCGGGCGCGGCCGCTGGCGCCGCGCTGGCGAGCGCCATGGTGGGCTGCATATCGCCAACCGCCGCCATCGCGCTGCGGGTCGCCGGGGAACTGGCGGCGCCGGCGTAGCGCGCCGACAGCACCGAATAGACTTCGGATACGCTGCGCGCGCGCCCTGTGGAGCGATCGAAGAAGATCGACCGGTTCGCCGCCGCCGCATTCGGAAACAGCCGCGCGGCCGAGGCTTGCGGATTATCCTCGGCATTGGAAATCAGCTTGGCCGCGCCGGCGACCCCCATGAAATGCGCCATGTAGAGTTCGCCGTCGGTCGGACGCCGGCCGAGCTTGCCGGTGAGCTTGAAACTGTTGGACTGGGTCAGGACCGCCGCCATCGAAGAACTGGCCGCCGGATCGTCGCGCAGCTTCATGATCGCGGTTCTGGCCGAGGGATTGCTGACCGAGTAGCTGCCGGAGGGGGATTTGCTGATGGCGTCGGCGTATTTGCCGTAGCCGAGCTGCGCGCCCGCTTCCTTCACGGTGCCGAGCCAGGTCTGCTCGATGAATTGAAAAAGTCCGCGCGCCGAGGTGGTCGAAGCCCCCGCCTTCGGGTTGAAATCGGATTCCATCTTGGCGGTAGCGAGCAGGTATTCGAAGCTGATACCGGTGGTGTTGGCGGCCTGCTTGATTGCGCCGGCTATCCGCAGACGCGATGGATCGACACCTGCCGTTGCCGTGGCATTTG
>DATNMT010000607.1:0-4094 GCA_035602495.1 Bradyrhizobium sp. | reverse complement strand
GTTCTTGAAGCCGACATTGCCGGGATTGATGCGGTATTTGTCGAGCGCCTCGGCGCAGGCCGGATATTCGGCGAGCAGCTTGTGGCCGATGTAATGGAAGTCGCCGATCAGCGGCGTGGTGATGCCGCGCTTGCGCAGGCCGTCGCGGATATGCGGCACGGCAGCGGCGGCTTCATCACGGTCGACCGTGATTCGCACCAGTTCGGACCCGGCACGGGCAAGCGCTGCGACCTGCGCGATGGTGCCCTCGACATCAGCGGTGTCGGTATTGGTCATCGACTGCACCACGATCGGCGCGCCGCCGCCGACGGCGACATTGCCGACCATGACCTGGGTGGTTTTATGCCGGCCCTTGGGCGCAGCGACGTCGTTCTGGGGCGGTTTGACTGGCTGGTTCATGGGGTCTCGAATATCAGGTTTTGGTGACATTCACCAAGGGGGCCGTGGCAATCATTGCTGCCGCACCCAGAGATGCTGTTTTATCTGTGCCTGTTCAACGGCTTATCCGGGCCACCGCAGCCGAGGCCGGGGTCGACGGCAGCGCAATTCCCAAGCGCTATATTGGACAGGAATCGCCGGATTGAAAGGGCCAGACGGCAGCTTGTGGCCGCCTTTTCATCCCTGGCCCTGCGCCGTAGCATCGGTCAAAACCAGGGAGGCCAGCATGTCAGGGCGCAACGGGCTCATCACCACGGCGGAACTCGCCCGCATCCTCGATCAGCCCAACCTTCGGCTGTTCGATTGCACGACCTATCTCGAACCCGCGCCGGCCGGCAGCACGGTTCCCTATATCGCCGTTCCCGGAAAGCACACGTTTGCGGCCGGGCATATTCCCGGCGCGGATTTTCTCGATCTGCAGGGCGAGTTCTCCGACGAGAATACGGAGCTTCGCTTCATGATGCCCGCGGTCGCGCAGCTCGAGGCGGCTTTCGGCCGCCATGGCGTCGGCGAGAACAGCCGGGTGGTGCTGTACAGCATCGGCACGGCGATGTGGGCGACGCGATTCTGGTGGATGCTCCAATCGCTGGGTTTTGAGAACACGTCCGTGCTGGATGGCGGCCTCGACCAATGGAAAGCGGAGGGCCGCGCGATCGAGACCGGGCTTGCGAGGGGATATCCGAAGGCGACGTTCACGGCGAAACCGAAGCGCGGGTATTTCGTCGGCAAGCACGACGTTCTTGCCGCCGGCGCCGATCGCAGCACCGTCGTCGTCAATGCGCTGGGGCCGCAATACCACAGGGGTCTCGAGCCCAGCCGCTACGGCCGGCCGGGGCGGATTCCCGGCAGCGTCAATGTTTCGGCGGCAACGCTGCTCGAGCCGCAGACGAAAACTTTCCTTCCGCTCATGGAGGCGGAAGCGAAATTTGCCGCGCAGGGCATCACCAGGGACAAGCGCGTGATCGCCTATTGCGGCGGCGGCATCTCGGCCACCATCGACTTGTTCCAGCTCTACCGGCTCGGTTATGACAACCTCACCCTTTATGACGGCTCGATGGGCGAGTGGGCAAAGGATACTTCGCTGCCGATCGAGACCGGCTAGCTCTTCACGCCGGAACGTTCGGATCGGGGACGATCTTCGGATCGGACTTGTTGACGAGATAGAGCCCCACGATCACCAAAAGCGCCGCCACGCCGAAAACGGGCGTAAGCTGATCGTGCATGATGACGTAGGCGGCCACCACGCCGAACAATGGCGTGATGAAGGTGAAGGCCGACAGTTTGCTGGCGGAATAGGTCTTCACCAGCGCCAACCACAGCGTAAAGGTCAGCCCGACCACCCAGAACGCCTGATAGGCCAGCAGCGACAGCGACAAGGCGTGAGGGACGTGGGTGATCTTTTCACCGGTAATCCAGGCGGCGAAACCGAGGATCGGAATCGACAGCGCGACCTGGTAGCCCAGGCCCTTTTCCGCCGGCGCCTTGATCAGCGCGGTCGCCTTGACAAGCAGGGTCGTTACCGCCCACAGCGCCCCGCCGCCCACGATCATGAGATCGCCAAGCACCACATTGGCATCGACATTGGCCTGCGGCACGCCGATCGCGAGCGCCACGCCGGCGAAACTCAAGCCAAGCCCGCCCCATTGCGAGGCGCGCAACCGCTCGCCGAGAAACAGATAGGAGCCGAGCGCGACGAAGAAGGGCGCGGTGTAGAGAAACACCGCCGCGCGCGACGCCGACGTCAGCAACAGGCCGCGATAGATCAGCACGAATTCGATCCCGAAGATCACGCCCGCGCTGACGCCGGGCCAAAGCGTGCCGTCGCGCTCGAACAATCTGACGCCGCGGACCCAGGCGATGATGAGCAATACCGGCAGCGCGCCGGCCGAACGCGTCAGCGCCTGCAACATCGGCGGCACGTCCGGCAGCACCAGCTTGACCGCGACCTGATTGAACCCCCAGCTCAAACAGAGCATCAGCATCAGCGCGACCGCGCCCGGGCTGAGCGGACGCCCCGCCGATGCTAACCCATTATTTGACGGCATGATTCCTCGTGATCCGGCTTGGCGCCGTGTTGTTGGGGCATGATCCCGACCCGAAGGGCCGCGAAAGCGCAAGGTGGCGTTCCAGCTTTCGGATCAGATCATGCCCAAATTATCAAGTCTTCTGGCAGTGCGCGCAAATGCCGGCGATTTCGACCACCGACAGTTTCGGCGCAAATCCGGTGGCGCGCGCCGCCGCGTTGAGGCTCTGCGCCACCGGGGCGGCGGGAATTTCGCCGACCGAACCGCAGGCGTCGCAGATCAGAAACGCCACCATGGCGGTGGCGTCATGGTCGTGGGCGCAGGCGAGATAGGAATTGCGGCTTTCGATGCGATGGACGAGACCGTTTTGCATGAGGAAATCGAGCGCGCGATAGACTGTGATCGGCGCCGGCCGCGGCATCGATTTGGCGAGTTCGTCGATCACTTCATAGGCCCCGAGCGGCCGGTGGCTGGACAGCAGCGCCTGCAGCACCTGGCGGCGGATCGACGTGAATTTTTGCGCCCGCTGCTCGCAGACCCGTTCGGCATGCGCGATCGCGTCCGCGGTGCATCGCTCATGATCATGGTCCGGCGCGGGAAAGGTCGGCTTTGTCAGGGTCATTGGAGAGGATCTTCCGGCGCGGCCTGCCCGAGCCGTCGAATCCCGGCCGGAAAAATCGCAACCGCTGCATGATGTACCATCTTCCCGGGGCAATCCCAAATCGCCCGGTTTCCGCCGGTCGCGCGCCAAGCCATGTGTAGCCTGCGGGGCAGCCCTTCCATTTACTTGCCAGGCGCAATTGATAAGCTAGCTCATAATATCATAGGCTTATGGAGGCGACGCCTGATGTCCCGCGGTTCCGTGGATATGAATTTCCTGTTTACGCTCGGCGAGTTGCAGCGCCTGGTGCGCGCTTTTGCCGACAAGCAGGCCGCGCGCTACGGCATCACCCGCGCACAATGGGCGGTGCTGGCCAAGGTGGAGCGCACCGAGGGACTGAAGCAGTCGGAGCTTGCCGAACTTATGGAAATGCAGCCGATCACGCTGACGCGCCTGATCGACAAGCTTTGCGACAATGGCTGGATCGAGCGCCGCGGCGACGAAACCGACCGCCGCGTCAACCGGCTCTATTTGTGCAAGGCCGCCCGCCCGCTGCTCGGCAAATTGGCCGGGCTGCGCTCGGAATTGACGGCGACCGCGCTCGAAGGCATCAATCCCGCGGACGCCCACCGCCTGCTTGCCCAACTGGAAGCGATCAAGGAAAACGTCCGCAACGCCATCCAGAATGCCCCGGCGGAACCGCCGAGGAAGGAACAGCGCTATGGCTGATCCGATACTGAAATTTCCGCCGGAGCAGAAGGGCAACCCGCCGGCGAAGCCGAGGGTGAAGATCGCCGCTGAGCCGCGCCGACGCCTGCTGGCGGGGATGCGGCGCTATCGCCGCGTGCTGTTGCTGATCGTGCTGCCGCTGGTGGCGCTGATGGCGGGATTGACCTTCTATCTCAATGGCGGCCGCTACGTGACCACCGACGATGCCTATGTCGGCGCCCAGAAGATCCTGATCACACCGGACATCTCCGGCAAGATCATTCAGATCGCCGTCAAGGAAGGCCAGCAGGTCGTAACCGGCG
>DATNMT010000605.1:0-2798 GCA_035602495.1 Bradyrhizobium sp. | reverse complement strand
GCTGCAATGCCCACTGTGCCCATCATCGAGGTATAACGGGAAGGTTTATGGTTTCTTAACAGGGGAGATAAATCGATTTTGCGGGTACCGACGAAGCCGGCCATGCATTCCAATTTGAAGCCGGCCGGGTATTCCGATCGGAAGCCGGCCACCCTTGGCGTCAATCGCATGGGTCGATTTGATGATGTCGTTGAGGGATGAGAAGGTCAAGAGACCGGTTGATCTTGAGCGGGTTGCTTTTGCTTTCTGAGGCTCTCTCCTTTGAGTTCGATGCGGTAGGCGTTGTGGACGATGCGATCGAGGATTGCGTCGGCGATGGTGGGATTTCCGATAATTTCATACCAGCGGTCGACGGGCAGCTGGCTGGTGACGACGATCGAACGAGCTTCATATCGGTCCTCGACGATCTCGAGCAGATCGCGGCGCTGATCGGCGTCGAGAGGCTCCGGTCCCCAGTCATCAAGAATGAGCAGATCGAGACGAGCGATAGCACGCAGCATCTTGGTATAGCGGCCATCGGCGCGGCCGAGTGCCAGGGCCGCAAAGAGACGTGGCACGCGATGGTACGCAACTGCGAAGTCGTCCCGACAAGCCTTGTTGCCGAGGGCGCAAGCGAGCCAGCTCTTGCCGACGCCGCATGGGCCGGTGACGAGGAGATTATGCCGTGCCCGGATCCAGTCGCCAGCGGCGAGTTTTAGAAAGAGCGCGCGGTCGAGGCCACGGATAGCGCGGTAATCGACATCCTCGACGCAGGCGGCATGACGCAGCTTGGCGGCTCGAGCTCTGCTTTCGAACCGCTTTTGCTGGCGCAGCGTTTTCTCGTGTTCCAGGAGCAAAGCCAGCCATTCGGCGTGTTCGAGGCTGCGCGCTTCGGGTTGGGCATCGAGGTCCTTGAAGCCTTTGGCCATACCGTGGAGACCGAGGCTATGCAGCAGGTCGAGGGTGGGATGGGTCAGCATGCTGGATAATCCTTTCAATGGAAGTAACCGGGGCCGCGCAGATTGGGATGTTCGATGATCGCGTCCTCGGTATCGCGAGAACTGCGTTCGAGCTTGTTGGCGATGATGGAGGCGATGCTCTTGTAGGTCAGTGCGCTGACCGCGACGGCGCGGGCCGCAATCAGCTCGGCGCGTTCGGGATCAATATCCTTGAACAGCCGAAGCACGCCGAGACAGGTCCGGAACCCCTGTTCGGGATGAGGCCGATTGGCCAGGATGGCGAGGACGAGCCCCTCGGTGTTGGGCCCGATCGATCGCCCCCAGCGCCGGAATCGATCGGGAGTCCACTCGGCGTAACGCCGATGCGCACTGGGCATGTGATCGGGATCAGTGCCGTGCCGGCGGCCGCCATAACGGCGCTGATGAGCAGCAATACGCAAACCCCGATGGAACAGCTCGATGGTCCGGGTGGTGGCGCGAACGTCGACCTGCTCCCGGATCAGGCCGTGTGGAACTGAGTAGAAGAAGCCGTCGACCTCGACGTGATAATCGAGCGAGACACGGGCCACGCGCCATTCCGCAAACTGATAGTCGGCATCCGGCAACGGCGCCAGGACAGGCATCTCGACGGTCTCGAACAAATGTCGGCGGCTGACGCCAAGCCGGCGCATGACGTGCGCGTTGATGCGCTCCAGCGCGGCGGCGATTGCCGCGTTCGCCTCAGCCAACGAGAAGAAGGTCTGCCGGCGCAGCCGTCCGAGGATGTAGGTCTGGGCAAAACGCACTCCGGCTTCCACTTTTGCCTTATCCCGGGGCTTTCGTGGCCGTGCCGGAAGGATGCCGACGCCGTAATGGGACGCCATCATCCCGTAGCTGCGATTGATTTCAGGGTCGTAGAACGAGGCCCTGTGGACGCCGGATTTCAGATTGTCGGGGACGACAAGCCGCGGCACCCCACCAAAAAAGCGGAACATGCGGACATGGGCCTCGATCCAGTCCGCCAGTTTCTGCGTCCAGGTCGCCTCGGCGTAAGTGTAATTGGAGGCGCCAAGGACGGCGACGAAGATCTCCGCTTCACGCACAACCCCGGTTGCGCGATCGACAATCATGATTTTCTTGCCGGAGTAATCGACAAATACCTTGTCGCCGGCCGGATGGTCCTGCCGCATGGTCGGCGACAGGCGCCGCTCGAACTCCCGAAACAGATCGCAGAAACGGCTGTAGCCATAACCTGCCGGGTCAACCGCGCGATACTCTTCCCACAGCACCATCAGATTGACGCCAGGCCGCTTGAGTTCGCAGGCGAGCGAACCCCAATCTGGCTCGGCGCGCCGGCGGAACCCGCGCTTTACGCCGGCATGGGCGAACAGACGTTGTTCAAGAACGGCGTCCGTGAGGTCGCCAGCCAAAGGCCACGCGAGCCCGGCCACTGAGGCCCGCTTGAGATTGTCCTGGATCGTGCTACGCGCCACGCCGAGCGTGCGTCCGATCTCCCTGGCGCTCACCCCGTCACGGGCAAGCCGTAGCATTTGTCGTATCTGTCGCATGGTCAGTTCTCTCTTGGCCGGCATCCGCTTCCCCTCGTTGATCAACGAGGGACTTGATGCCCGAGGGACTGACCCAAACGAAAACGCCGACCCTCCTCAGAAGCCCGGCCGGAAATTGATCGGAATGCCGGCCGGCTTCATTTCGGAATGGTGGCCGGCTTCAAATCGGAACGGTGGCCGGCTTCACGTCGGAATACCCGGCCGGAATAAATCGGAATCCGCAGTCAACGCGGCCGGCGCGACCCTTCATTGAAGTGACGGGTCTCTCGTCGCGACAATGAAGACGCTCTGATTGACGCGGGTTTTGAACCGG
>DATNMT010000590.1:0-4277 GCA_035602495.1 Bradyrhizobium sp. | reverse complement strand
CCCAGGACAAGCCGAACGGCTCGGCCGCGGTGTCGGTGAAGCAGCCGTTGTCGCCGTTCTGGGATGCAAGGGTCGGCGCCGACATGACCGTGGTCAACCAACCCCAGACCTTGACCAGCGCCGATCTGGTGCGGCAGAAATTTTCCAGCGACAGCCAGCCATCGCAATCCTCCGGGTCGGCATGGGCCGCGATCACAGCACCTGGCGTGGACTCGATCTGGGACAAGACCGCGATAGAGGCGCGCGTCGACCCTTCGCAGGAGCAAAGCAAGCTCGGCACCTCCCTGAGCAAGTCGGTGCCGCTCAGCGAGCAGTATTCGCTGACCCTGCAGAACGGCTACGACGTCATCCAGCAGGGCATCGTCCCGGTGCCCGGCCATAGCAGTCTGCCTTGCGCAGACTGCCTAAACTTGTCTGCGACGCCCGCCCGCCCGGCGCGAAACTACCAGACCGGGCAATCGGCGAAGCTGAGCATCGTCGACACCGGCACCAGCTTCATGGCCGGGCAGACGCTTTCCACCACCGACGACAAATGGCTGCGCAAGATCGGCGCCGAGCAGAAACTGTTCGACGGCGTCAGCATCTCCGGCTCGATCGGCGAAACCGCGCAGGGCGCGACCAGCAGGAGCATCAGCGCCGGGTTCAAGCGCAGCTGGTAGGGCCGCGGGTCGCCGGGCGCTCCGTCGGATTCCCAGGAATGATCGGGCATTGCCGCATATTGGCCGCGATGCGGTCAAAATCGGCAGCCCTGATGGCCCTGCTAACTTTCGTCGTGCGGGGGACGTCCGCTCGGACAGCCGCGAAACAGGGGAATAGCCGATGAACGCCATTCGTTCCGAAAAGATCGATTCAACCGAAGAGGACACCGATCTCGCCGCGGTCTCGGAAGTCGAGGCCGGCATCCGCGACTTCGTCCGCAACGACATCGCCTACCTGCGGCGGCCGCCCACGATGCACAGCAGCGAGCCGGGGCTGGAGCCCTCAACCGAGGCCACCGTCAACAACGTCAACTCGTTGATCCAGCGCGTCGCCGGGACCTCGCTCGGCGAGATCGAACACCTGATTGGCGAACTCGAAGCCCTGCGCGATCTCTTGCATTCCGAAGGCCAGCGCGTCCAGCGCGAGATCTCCGGCTACGCCCAGCTCAGCCAGGCCGCCATGAAGTCCACGCGCATGATCGCCGACAATGTGGCGCAGTGGAAGCGCACTGCCGACGGCCTGCGCAACAGCTGATTCCGCTTAAATCGTCGCTCTCGTCATTCCGGGATGGTCCGAAGGACCAGACCCGGAATCTCGAGATTCCGGGTTCGCTTCGCGCCCCGGAATGACAGCGATGTTTGGCTGCACCGTTTGAACTTGTCTCGCCCGCGCCGCGACCAAGGGCAGGCTCAATGATGAGTCGGGGAAAAATCGCGATGAAGAGCGTTCGGCCGGACAACCCAAATCCCATTCCGCTGCGGAGTGCCCCACCCGGGATGGGCACCATCATGATCCGGTTTGTCGGGCTGTTGGTCGTGGCCGTGGTGGTGCTGGCGCTGATCTGGAGCCGCTGATTTTTCAGCCGGCCCTCACCGTGATTCGCGCGCTATGGTTAGCGGGTGGTGACTTATCGGCTGGCGACGGCCGTGCCGTCGAGCGAATAGGCGCCATCGGCAGAACCTTTCACCACCATGGCGGCCGTGAGCATCACCACCAGTGTTACGCTTGCGAAGATAAAGCCGACAAATTTCAGCCCGTCGCGGTCTGCCATGGTCGTTTCCCAATTCTGTCCCTGGCTCGATTATGGCAGGCACAGGTTCAAAACACGTTAGCGGCGGAATCGTTCCGCAGCCCGCGATCAGGGTTAATCAGAACCAGCGGTCCGCCGCGGCACGAAGGCGGTGGCGAGAAACGAAAACACCAGTTCGCCGCGCTGATTGGTGCCGGTATTGCGGGCCTGCACGATGCCCCATTCGGGACGCTTTTCCGATGACCGCACGGATTCGACCTCGCTGGCAAAACTGATGGTATCGCCGGCCAGCACCGGCTTGATCCAGCGCAGGTCGCGAAACCCGGGCGACGGCCCCCAGACCGCAATCGTCTTGCCGAGCGCGGCGGCTTCCCTGGCCCGGCGCTGGCCGTCGGTCACCATCAGTTTCATGCAGACCGAACCGACATGCCAGCCCGAGGCAGCCAGCCCGCCGAACAGCGACTTCCTGCCTTCCTCCTCGTCGAGATGAAAGCGCTGCGGATCGAACCGCCGCGCGAATGTCTTGATCAGGTCGGCGGTGAAGGTAAACGATCCCAGCTCGCGGCGCTGCCCGATTGCGATGTCCTCGAAGAAGTACATCAGCGCGCCTGCTCCGCCGCGGCATCGGCGCGTCGCGCCAACATGATCGGCGAGACCATTTCGCACAACGCCTGCCCGGCCGCATTGCGGGCTATGGCCTTGAACGTCACGATGCCGGTCCCGGGTCGGCTGCGCGACACCCTGGCTTCCGCCACCTCGATATCGAGCACAAGGTCGTCTCCGGAGCGAAGCGGCGCCAGCCAGCGCACCTCGTTGACCCCGGGCGAGCCCAGCGAGGCGCTGCGCCCGAGGAAGCCATCGACCATCATCCGCATCATGATCGAGCACAGGTGCCAGCCCGACGCCGAGAGCCCCTTCAGCATCGACCGCGAGGCCGCTGCCTCGTCCAGATGCATCGGCTGCGGGTCGAACTCGGCGGCAAAGGCAAGGATCTCCTCGCGCGCGACGTGGCGCGGTCCGAATGTGCCGAAATGGCCGAGTGGATAATCTTCGAAGGTCAGCGTCATGTGGGGATTGTTGCGAGTAAGGCCCGATTGTGGCCGCACTTTGCGGCAATCTCAACTATGATATTCGGCATGCCGGGGGAGAAATGACCGATGTTTGAATTTAGCGATCTGTTTCAGTGGGACCGCTTCATCACGCCCACCATCATCAAGACCTTTTACTGGCTGGTCATCGCATTGATTTCGCTGTTCGGCCTTTCCGGTATCTTTTCCGGGCTGGCGGCGATGGCGATCAGCCCGTTCGGCGGATTCATCCAGCTGTTGTCTTCGATCGCCAGCGTATTCGTCGGGATCGTGTTTTCGCGGATCGCCGCGGAATTCATCCTGATCGTGTTTCGCATCAACGAACATCTCGGCGCGATCCGCGACCAGGGCTCGGGGCATTAGGTGTTAAAGCGGAAATGCATGACGTCGCCGTCGGCGACCACGTATTCCTTGCCTTCCAGCCGCAGTTTGCCGGCGTCGCGCGCGCCGGCCTCGCCGCCGAGCGCGACGTAGTCGGCATAGGCGATGGTCTCGGCGCGGATAAAGCCTTTTTCGAAATCGGTGTGGATGACGCCGGCCGCCGCCGGCGCCTTGGTGCCGCGGTGGATGGTCCAGGCCCGCGCTTCTTTCGGCCCGACGGTGAAATAGGTGATGAGGTCCAGGAGGAGATAACCAGCGCGGATCAGGCGATCGAGACCGGCTTCCTCCAGGCCCAGCGTGTCGAGAAACTCGGTGCGCTCCCCGCGCGACAGGGTTGCGATCTCCGATTCGATCTTGGCGGAAATCACCACCCCGACCGCGCCTTCCTTCTTTGCCTGTTCGAACACCTGCTTCGAAAAACCATTGCCGTCCCTGGCCGAAGCTTCCTCGACATTGCAGACATAGAGCACGGGCTTCGAGGTCAACAGGCCCAGCATGCCGAAGGCGCGCTCCTCCTCCGCCTTGCGCTCGAGAAACCGAGCCGGCTTGCCCTCGCGCAACAACACCAGCGCGCGGTTGACGAGGTCGAGCTGCTCCCTGGCTTCCTTGTCGTTGCCTTTGGCTTTTTTGGTCAAATTGTCGACGCGCTTCTCGAGGCTGTCGAGATCGGCCAGCATCAACTCGGTCTCGATGGTCTCGATATCGGCCAAGGGCGCGATCCTGCCCTCGACATGGGTGATGTCGGAATCCTCAAAGCAGCGCACCACATGCGCGACCGCGTCGACCTCGCGGATGGTGGCGAGAAACTGGTTGCCGAGACCCTCGCCCTTCGACGCCCCGCGCACCAGGCCGGCGATATCGACAAAGGTCAGCCGGGTCGGGATGATCTGCGCGGACTTGCCGATTTCCGCGAGATTGTCGAGCCTGGGATCGGGCACCGCGACCTCGCCGACATTCGGCTCGATGGTGCAGAACGGATAGTTCGCCGCCTGCGCCGCCGCCGTTTCCGTCAGCGCATTGAACAGCGTCGACTTGCCGACATTGGGCAGTCCGACGATCCCGCATTTGAATCCCATTTT
>DATNMT010000575.1:0-15068 GCA_035602495.1 Bradyrhizobium sp. | reverse complement strand
CTCGGCATAGATCTCATTCGACAGATGTTTGACGTAGAACACGCGCTTGTTGTTGACGGACATCGCTGTTGGTACTTTCAGTTCGAAAAACCATAGAGCTTGGCGGGATTGGTCACGAGAATGCGATGCCGGGTCTTCTCGGCAGACAGGCGGGGATCATGCGCGTCATTCGGCCTTGATGCCGGCGGCCTTGATGATCGGTCCCCATTTGTCGTAATCGGCATGAATCCTGGCATCGAACTCCTGCGGCGTGCTGCCGATCGGCGACGCGCCGAGTTTCGTCAGCCGCTCCTTCACGGCGTCGGTGTTCAGCGCCGCGACGAAATCATGCGAGAGTTTTGCAACGAGGTCGGGCGGCATGCCGGCGGGGCCAAGCAGGCCCCACCAGACTTCGGTGTCATAGCCCGGCACGGTCTCGGCCACGCTGGGCACGTCAGGCAGGAACGACGCCCGCCTGGCGGTCGTCACTGCCAGCGCGCGGACGGTTCCGGCGGCGAGTTGGCCGACCGATTCCGGGCCGTTGTTGAACGACAACGGAATTTGGCCGCCGAGCAGATCGTTGATCGCGGGCGCGCCGCCCTTGTAGGGGATGGCCGTGAGATCGATCCTGGCGAGACTCTTGAGAAGCTCGCCGGCGAGATGAGTCGAGGTTCCGCTGCCGGCATGGGCAAAGGACAGGCTCCCCGGCTTCGCCTTTGCTTCGGCGATCACGTCGGCCAGCGTCTTGAACCGTGAATCGGCCTTCACCAGCAGGATATTGGGCGACGACGCCAGCAGCGATACCGGCGTGAAATCCTTGAACGTGTCGTAGGGCAGCTTCTCATACAGAAACGAATTGGTGGGATGGCCGCTGGCGACGACGATCAGGGTGTAGCCGTCGGGTGGCGATGTCGCCAGCGCCTGCGAGGCGATGACGCCGCCCGCCCCTGGGCGGTTTTCCACGACCACGCCCTGGCCCCATTGCCGCGAGACCGCATCGCCCAGCGTGCGCGTGAGAATATCCACCGCGCCGCCGGCGGCATAGGGCACGTAAATATGCACGGCTCTCGACGGATACGGCGTCTGGGCGGACGCAAAATTGCCCGCCATCAGCATCGCCGCCGCTGTCGCGGCAGCCCGCCGGAACCATCTGCCCATCCCGTTCCTCCCGATTTTTACCGCCTTATCGCATGGCGTCGCGCTCCCGGCATCGCCGTCGGGCGCAGATCACCGGTACGATCAGGACATGTTGACAATCCCGGAGATCGCGTCAAGTTCGCCGCCACGCAGCACGGCCGCGATCAGATCGCGAAAATTCGGCGCGGGATACCAAGGAGAATTCGATGGCGGCTGCCGAGCAGAAAATCTCGCCCCAAGGCAGCCAGGACAAGCCCGCTTCCGAGAAGAGCTGGCACGAGGTGGTGCTGCAGGCGCTCAAGCGCAACGACATCCGCCTGGTGCCCTATGTGCCCGACCGCGTGTTGACGACGCTGATCAGGAATATTCACGCCGATCCGTTCTTCTTAACGTTCCCGACCGCGCGCGAGGAAGAGGCGGTCGGCATCGTCTCCGGCGCGTGGATGGCGGGCCTGAAGGGCGCGGTGCTGATGCAGACCTCGGGCTTTGCGACGCTCGCCAACGTGCTGGCGTCGCTGGCGATCCCCTACCAGATCCCGCTGATCATGTTCGTGTCCGAACGCGGCACGCTCGGCGAATTCAATTATGGGCAATCGCTGGTCTGCCGCACCATGCGGCCGGTGCTGGACTCGCTGGCGATGGAGCACCACACCTGCACCCGCCTCGACGAGTTCGAATTCATCGTCGACCGTTCGATCAAGCAGGCGATCACCACGCAGGCGCCGGTGGCGCTGATCCTCTCGCCGCTATTGACCGGCGGCAAAGTGTTCGACAAGTGAGCCAACCCATGAGCACCGCAACCGCAACCCCTGCCCGCAACACCAAGGTGATGAACCGGTTCGATCTCACCTCGCGTCTCATCGCCAAACTGAAGCACGAGGAAGCCGTGATCGGCGGCATCGGCAATACCAATTTCGATTTGTGGGCCGCCGGCCATCGTCCGCAGAACTTCTATATGCTGGGCAGCATGGGCTTGGCGTTTCCGATCGCGCTCGGCGTAGCACTGGCGCAGCCGAAGCGGCGGGTGTTCGCGCTCGAGGGCGACGGTTCGCTCCTGATGCAGATGGGGTGTCTGTCGACGATTGCGACGCTGAAGCCGGCCAACCTGACCATGGTCGTGATGGACAATGGCGTCTACCAGATCACCGGCGCGCAGCCGACGCCGGCCGCCGCTGTGTCCGACCTCGTCGCCGTCGCGATCGGCTGCGGCCTTGCCAACAGCGCCTGGGCCGCCGACGAGGATGATTTCGAGCGGCTGCTCGATCAGTCGTTGTCAGCCTCGGCGCCGACGCTGATCGGAGTGCGCATCGACGAAAAGCCGGGCGTCGGCACAACAAGGCGCGATCCCGTGCAGATCAGGGAACGCTTCATGCTGGGCATGGGCGTGCGGCAGGCGTTGTGACGACGGGCTGTCGCAGCCGAAATAAGCCGTGAACTCATGCGTGCGTCGATCGGACTGACTGCCCGAGTCCGCTTTGTGCGCGATGACGTGGCCGAACGAAAGGCCTTCGCAAATGAAAATCCTGGCCGTCGACGTCGGTGGGAGTCATGTCAAAATACTTGCCACGGGGCAGAAGCAAAAACGAGAAATCGTCTCCGGACCCGGAATGACGGCGCGACAGATGGTCTCCGGCGTGAAGAAACTTGCGCAGGGCTGGGCCTACGACGTCGTCTCTGTTGGCTTTCCCGGGCCGGTTCTCCACGATCGCCCCGTCGCCGAACCTCACAATTTGGGATCGGGCTGGCTGGGATTCGATTTTGCGTTGGCGTTCGGCTTGCCGGTGAGAGTTACCAATGATGCGGCGATGCAGGCTCTCGGCAGTTACCGGGGCGGAAAAATGCTGTTCCTGGGACTGGGAACGGGACTCGGTTCTGCGATGATCGTAAACGGCATTGTCGAACCCATGGAGCTCGGTCACTTGCCCTACAAGAAAGGCACCTACGAAGACTACGTGGGCAACGGAGGCCTCGAGCGCCTCGGCAAGAAACGCTGGCGCAAGCTCGTGAAGGACGTGGTCGAACGTCTGGTCGCGGCACTTCAGCCCGAGGACGTCGTTATCGGTGGTGGCAACGTCATTCACATGAACGAGCTGCCAAGCGGATGTCGGGCCGGCAACAATGCCGACGCCTTCATCGGCGGTTTTCGCATGTGGGATGACGCTGCCCGGACGATCCATCGGCCGCGCAAGAAGAAAGTTGTCGCGCGGCAACGGCGCACACGGGCGTGAGGGTTACGCCCGTCATTCCGGGGCGATGCGCAGCATCGAGCCCGGAATCTCGAGATTCTCAGATGTGCAATTGCACATCGTAGTTCGCGTCTTCGACGCGCCCCGGAATGACGTGCATCAATTCTTACAACAGCCCCGCCCCTCGCGCCCATTTGTACTTGGCGCCCAACACCGCGACCGGGATTTCGGTCGAATAGGCGTAGGCGACGATTCCGTTCTGATAGAGATAGTCGGCGGCCTCCTCGACCTCGATGTCGCCGGCGAGCGACGCCACGATCGGCTTTTCGATGCCCTTGGCCTTCATCGCGTTCTTCACGTCGACCATGTTCTTGGCAAACACCATCGGCGGGGTCACGATGGTGTGCCAGTAGCCGAGGATCAGCGAATGGATGCGCGGGTCCTCGAGCCCGAGTTTGACCGTGTTGACGTAGGTGATCGGCGGCTCGCCGCCGGTGATATCAACCGGATTGCCCGCCGCGCCGAACGGCGGGATGAATTTGCGGAACGCGGCATCCAGATCCGGCGGGATCGTCATCAATGAGAGCTTGTTGTCGATACAGGCGTCCGACAGCAGCACGCCGGAGCCGCCGGCGCCGGTGATGATGACAACGTTTTCGCCCTTCGGCGTCGGAAGGATCGGAATGCCGCGGGCAAAATCCAGCATGTCCCGCAGCGAGCGGGCGCGGATCACGCCGGACTGGTTGAACACGTCCTCGTAGATCTTGTCGTTGCCGGCGAGCGCGCCGGTGTGCGAGCTTGCCGCCTTGGCGCCGGCCGAGGTGCGGCCGGCCTTCAGCACCACGATCGGCTTCTTCTTCGACACCCGCTTAGCCACCTCGGCGAAGGCGCGACCGTCCTTCAGGTCCTCGCAATGCTGGGCGATGATCTGGGTGTTGTCGTCCTGCTCGAAGAACGTCAGCAGGTCGTCCTCGTCGATGTCCGACTTGTTGCCGAGGCCGACGATCGCGGAGACGCCCATCTTGGCGGAGCGCGAGAAGCCGATGATCGCCATGCCGATGCCGCCGGATTGCGAGGACAGCGCCGCCGACCCCTTGACGTCGTAGGCGGTGCAGAACGTCGCACACAGATTGGCGGGGGTGTAGTAGAAGCCGTAGATGTTCGGCCCCATCAGGCGGATGCCGTATTTCTGGCCGATCGCCTGGATTTCCTCCTGGCCCTTGACGTTGCCGGTTTCGGCGTAGCCGGACGGAATCAGGATCGCGCCGACCACCTTCTTCTCGCCGCACTCGATCAGCGCGCCGGCAACCAGGCTTGCAGGGATCGCAAACACCGCGATGTCGACCTCGCCGGGAATGTCCTTGACCGATTTGTAGACCTTGCGGCCGAGGATCTCGTCGGCCTTGGGATGGATCGGGTAGATCTCGCCCTTGTAGCCGCCGTTGATGAGATTCTTCATCACGGAGTTGCCGATCTTGCCGTTCTCGGCCGACGCGCCGATCACCGCGACCGACTTCGGCTTCATGATCCGGTTCATCTGGCGGACGATGTCGTCGTGGTTCGGACGCGGGCGCGGCGGCTTTGGCGCGAAATCGACGACGATGCGGACGTCGGCGGCAATCGCGGCGTCCTTGGTGGCAAACACCGGGTTCAGGTCCATCTCGGTGATCTCCGGGAAATCGGTGACCAGCTTCGAGACGTTGACGATGATATCGGCGATCGCTTCGCGGTTGGCGGGATCCGAGCCGCGCACGCCCTTGAGCATCTCATGGGCCTGGATGCCGTCGAGCATCGAGAGCGCGTCCTGCCTGGTGGCGGGCGCGAGCCGGAACGTGATGTCCTTCAACACTTCGACCAGCACGCCACCGAGGCCGAAGGCGACCAGCTTGCCGAACGATCCGTCGTTGACCGCGCCGACGATGACCTCCTGGCCGCCGAGCAGCATCTGCTGCACCTGGATGCCTTCGATCCTGGCGTCGGACTTGTATTTCCTGGCGTTGGCCAGAATGGCGGCGTAATTCTTCTCGACGTCGGCCGCCGTCTTCACGCCCACCATCACGCCGCCGGCTTCGGTCTTGTGGAGGATATCCGGCGAGACGATCTTCATCACCACCGGGAAGCCCATGTCGGTCGCGATCTTGGCCGCCTCGGTTGCCGATTTCGCCACGCCTTCCTTCGGCACCGGAATGCCATAGGCGTCGCACACCAGTTTGCCCTCGGGCGCCGTCAGACTTGTGCGTTTGTCCGCCTTGACTGAATCGAGTATTTTGCGGACCGCATCTTTGGAATTCGACATTGGCTTCCTCCTTGACGACTATTTTTGCTTGACGGCCTGGCACGCGACATCAGGCCGCGATTTCCTTGCGCGCACTCGATCGATGTTCCCGGATCAGGCAAACGCGGGTCCGCGTTCGCCGCAACGTTCACTTGCGGGCCGCTATTCAGTTCGTTATGGCATTTGGTATGCCAGAAGCAAAGTTGTCAAGGCACGGGTCGGTGTAGAAGTGCTGAAAACATGGGTAACTTGACATTCTGGCATTTGGTATGCCAAAAATAATGCGAATTTTTTCTGCTAAACAGACGTCTCCAGGCAGGAGATCAGTCGTGCCCCCACTGAAGAAAACCAAGGCGCCGTCCACCATGGCCGAGGCGGAAATTACAATCGTCCGGATTGCCCCGGAGACGAGCTTCAAGAACAAGGCCTATGAGGCGCTGAGGGAAGCGATCCTCAAAATGGACATCTATGCAACGCCGGAACCGGTGATGCTCGACGAGCGCGCGCTGTCGGAACGCCTCGGCGTCAGCCGCACCCCGATCCGCGAGGCGATCGCGATGCTGGAGCAGGACGGCTTCGTCAAGACCGTGCCGCGCCGCGGCATCGTGGTGGTTCGCCGCACCAAGAGCGAGATCGTCGACATGATCCGCGCCTGGGCCGCGCTCGAGAGCATGGCCGCGCGCTTGATCACGACCACGGCGCGCAAGAAGGACATTTCCGCGCTGCGCGACTTTTTCAGGAACTTTGGCAAGGATCGCCTGCCGCAGGATCATGTCGAGGAATATTCCAAGGCCAACATCGTCTTCCACCAGGCGCTGATCTCGCTTTCGGAGTCGCCGGTGCTGGTCGACATGACCAACGATATCCTGCTGCACGTTCGCGGCTACCGGCAACTGACGATCGGACGCCAGGACCGCATCGCGGTGTCGCTGCCCGAGCATCTTGCCATCATCGAGGCGCTCGAGGAGCGCAACACCGAGCTTGCGGAAAAGCGCGCCCGCGATCATACGCTCGGCCTTGCCGCCTATGTGGAAGCCCACGGCCAGGAGCTTTTTTAGCGGACGCCAGCCCGTCACTTCGGGCAACGATTCAAGAAGACGACGAACGCGTCGCACCAAGAAACGATCAGGGAGACCACGCCGATGCTGAATACCGCAACCAAGACCGAGGCACCGGGCACCGAACAAGAACTGACGGATGGCTTTCATCTGGTCATCGATGCGCTCAAGCTCAACGGCCTCACGACTATCTACGGTGTGCCGGGGATTCCGATCACCGACCTCGGCCGCATGGCGCAGGCCGCCGGCATCCGCGTGATCTCGTTTCGTCACGAGCAGAACGCCGGTTACGCGGCGGCGATCGCCGGTTTTCTCACCAAAAAACCGGGCGTCTGTCTTACCGTCTCGGCGCCAGGCTTTCTCAACGGGCTGACCGCGCTGGCCCACGCCACCACCAATTGCTTCCCGATGATCCTGGTTTCCGGCTCCTCCGAGCGCGAGATCGTCGACCTTCAGCAGGGCGACTATGAGGAGATGGATCAGCTCGCGATCGCAAAACCGCTGTGCAAGGCGGCGTTCCGCGTGTTGCATGCCGCCGACATCGGCATCGGTTTCGCCCGCGCCATCCGCGCCGCGGTCTCCGGGCGTCCCGGCGGCGTCTATCTCGATCTGCCCGCAAAACTGTTCGGGCAGGTAATGAATGCGGAAGCCGGCAAGAAATCGCTGGTCAAGGTGATCGATCCGGCACCGGCGCAAATCCCCGCCCCCTCCGCGGTCAAGCGTGCCCTGGATGTCCTGAAAAGCGCAAAACGCCCGCTGATCATTCTCGGCAAGGGCGCGGCTTACGCGCAGGCCGACGACGCCATCAAGAACTTCGTCGAAAAGAGCGGCGCGCCGTTCCTGCCGATGAGCATGGCCAAGGGCCTGTTGCCCGACCTGCATCCGCAATGCGCGGGCGCGGCGCGCTCGACCGTGCTCAAGGATGCCGACGTCGTGATGCTGATCGGCGCGCGGCTGAACTGGCTGCTGTCGCACGGCAAGGGCAAAACCTGGGGAGAGGCGCCGAAGAAATTCATCCAGGTGGACATCGAGCCCAAGGAAATGGACTCCAATGTCGAAATCGCCGCTCCGCTGGTCGGCGACATCGGTTCCTGCGTCGCCGCCCTGCTCGAGGGCATGGGCGGCAACTGGCCGGCGCCGCCGGCGGACTGGGTCGGCGCCGTCAAATCGAAGCGCGACGAGAACGTCGCCAAGATGGCGCCGCGCCTGATGAACAACAACTCGCCGATGGACTATCACGGCGCGCTCGGTGTGCTGCGCACCATCATCAAGGAACGGCCGGACGCCATCCTGGTGAACGAGGGCGCCAACACGCTCGACCTGGCACGCGGCGTCATCGACATGCACCAGCCGCGCAAGCGGCTCGACGTCGGCACTTGGGGCGTGATGGGGATCGGCATGGGCTCGGCGATCGGCGCCGCGATCGAGACCGGCAAGCCGGTGCTCGCGGTCGAGGGCGACTCCGCCTTCGGCTTCTCCGGCATGGAGGTCGAGACGATCTGCCGCTACAACCTGCCGATCTGCGTCGTCATCTTCAACAATGACGGCATCTATCGCGGCACCGACGTCAATTCGGCAGGCGCCGATCCGGCGACGACGGTATTCGTCAAGGGCTCGCGCTACGACAAGATGATGGAGGCGTTCGGCGGTGTCGGCGTCAACGCGACCTCGCCGGATGAACTGAAGCGCGCCGTCAACGCGGCGATGGATTCCGGCAAGCCGACCCTGATCAACGCGGTGATCGACCCTGGGTCCGGCTCCGAGAGCGGCCGCATCGGCAACCTCAATCCGCAGAGTGTCCTTCGCAAGAAATAACTTCAGTCGCTGTCGGGGGCGCGCCTGCCCCCGTCCCCATTCCTTCCTGCCGTTGCAGGATTAGATACGATACGGAGCAAGACCATGACCAAGGCGCTGACGGGTGTCCGCATTCTCGATTTCACTCACGTCCAGTCGGGACCGACCTGCACGCAATTGCTGGCGTGGTTCGGCGCCGACGTGATCAAGGTCGAGCGCCCGGGCGTCGGCGACATCACGCGCGGTCAACTACGGGATAAACCGAATGTCGACAGCCTGTATTTCACCATGCTCAACCACAACAAGCGCTCGATCACGCTCGACACCAAGAACCCGAAGGGCAAGGAAGTCCTCACCGAACTGATGAAGAAATGCGACGTGCTGGTTGAGAATTTCGGCCCCGGCGTGCTCGACCGGATGGGCTTTCCCTGGGAGAAGATCCAGAGCATCAACCCGAAGATGATCGTGGCCTCGATCAAGGGTTTTGGGCCCGGCCCCTACGAGGACTGCAAGGTCTATGAGAACGTCGCGCAATGCACCGGCGGCGCGGCCTCGACCACGGGCTTCCGCGATGGACTGCCGCTGGTCACCGGCGCCCAGATCGGCGACAGCGGCACCGGCCTGCATCTGGCGCTCGGCATCGTCGCCGCAATTTACCAGCGCACCGTGACCGGACGGGGACAGAAGGTCACCGCCGCCATGCAGGACGGCGTCCTGAATCTGGCGCGCGTCAAGCTGCGCGATCAGCAGCGCCTCGCCCACGGTCCGCTCACGGAATACAGCCAGCATGGCGAAGGGATTCCGTTCGGCGACGCCGTGCCGCGCGCCGGCAACGATTCCGGCGGCGGCCAACCCGGCCGCATCCTGAAATGCAAGGGCTGGGAGACCGATCCCAACGCCTACATCTACTTCATCACCCAGGCGCCGGTCTGGGAGAAGATCTGCGACGTGATCGGCGAGCCCGGCTGGAAGACCCATCCCGACTACGCCAAGCCGCCGGCGCGCCTGACGCGCCTGAACGAGATCTTCGGCCGCATCGAGCAATGGACGATGACCAAGACGAAGTTCGAGGCGATGGAAATCCTCAACAAGGACGACATCCCCTGCGGCCCGATCCTGTCGATGAAGGAACTGGCGGAAGATCAGTCGCTGCGCGCCACCGGCACCGTGGTCGAGGTCGACCATCCCGAGCGCGGCAAGTATTTGTCGGTCGGCAATCCGATCAAACTGTCGGACAGCCCCTCCGACGTGATCCGTTCGCCGCTGCTCGGCGAACACACCGACGAGGTGCTGCGTCAGGTGCTTGGCTTCACCGACCATCAGGTGGCGGAGATCCACGATTCCGGCGCGCTCGATCCGCCGCGCAAGGTCGCCGCCGAGTAAGTCCTTTTGGTCCTTTGGGAAGTTCCTGAGACTTTGCTTTAAGGCCGCCGGTTTCCGGCGGCCTTTTCGCCTCTGTCGCGCGTTCGCCGGCGGTTTTTGCGTACAACCAAGCTGTGCAATCAAACGGCTAAGCCTTTGTTACATTTGTTTAACCCTCTATTTAGCTGCACTGCACCAATGAAATTGCTGCTATGCAAACAAATTCGTTGTTGGTGGCATCTGGCATACGTAAATTGCTTTCAGACAGGGGCGGCCGGTCGCCTGCCCCATGAAAGGGAACCTGATGTCCAATACTGCTTACACCGCGTTTGCACCTGCCAACACCACCCTGATCGGCCGCTTGGCGGCTGGCATCGACCGTCTGCTGCTGGCTTACGCGGAGACCATGATCCGCAACGGCGACGTTGCCCGCTGCATCGTCTGATCGGTCCTCCAAACTTTCTGGATCGCGATCTCGATTCAGGCTCCGTTCGAAATTCCAGGTTGCCAAATGGCCCCGACTTCCGGGGTCATTTTTTTTGGTCGAGATGATTTCCGGTGAATGCACCGCGGCGCACAAGCAAAGGTCGCAAAATCGGCCTTGCGTATTGGAATATAATATACCAGAATTTTACGATCGCAGCGCCGGGGGGCCCTTTTTGGGACGGCCTAAAGAAGCGCGCATTGGAGGAAACCATGAGTGCTTACGCAACGACTAGTCAGGCACCATCCAACAGCTATCGCTGGATGCAGCTCATCATCGGCGTCATCTGCATGGCGATGATAGCCAACCTGCAATATGGCTGGACTTTCTTCGTCAATCCCATGGCGAAAGCGAACAACTGGGATGTCGCGGGTATCCAGGTCGCCTTCAGCATTTTCGTCGCGCTCGAAACCTGGCTCACCCCGCTCGAGGGATGGATCGTCGACTCGCTCGGTCAGCGAGGTCCGAAACTGATGGTCGCGTTCGGCGGCATCCTGGTCGCGATCGGCTGGATCATCAACGCCAAGGCCGGGTCGCTGGAGATGCTTTATCTCGGCGCGGTGGTGTCGGGCGTTGGCGCCGGCGGCATCTATGCAACCTGCGTCGGCAATGCCGTGAAGTGGTTTCCGGATCGCCGCGGTCTCGCTGTCGGCCTGACCGCGGCCGGTTTCGGCGCCGGCGCGGCCGTCACCGTGATCCCGATTCAAATGATGATCGCCTCGGTCGGATATGCCGACACCTTCTTCTGGTTCGCATTGGGTCAGGGCATTATCATCTTCGTGCTGGCATGGGTGCTTCGCCCGCCGATGCCTGGCGAGGCTCCAAGCGCCGGCGCCGTCAAGGTTTTGCAATCGAAGAACTCGAGCACGCCGGGCCAGATGCTGGCATCGCCGATCTTCTGGCTGCTCTACATCATGTTCGTGCTGGTGTCGGCCAGCGGATTGATGGTCGCGGCTCAGGTCGCCGTGATCGCCAAAGACTATAATGTGGCGCAGACCGCGCTGTTATTCGGCGCCACCACCCTTACCGTCGCCGGCATCATCGACAATCTCGCCAATGGCGGCGCGCGGCCGTTCTTCGGATGGGTGTCCGACCAGATCGGGCGCGAATATACCATGGCGATCGCCTTCTCCGCAGGCGGCGTGGCGTACTGGCTGCTCGGCACCGCCGGCACCACGCCGTGGACCTTCGTGATCTGCGCGGCGCTGATCTTCTTCACCTGGGGCGAGATCTTCAGCCTGTTCCCCTCGACCTGCACTGACATGTTCGGTGCGAAATATGCCACCACCAACACCAGCCTGCTCTATACCGCCAAGGGACTGTCGGCCTTCGTGGTGCCGCTCGCCAACGTCCTGAAGGGCTACACCGGCAACTGGCACGCCGTGTTCGCGGTGGCCGCGATCATGAATTTCATCGTGGTGCTGATGGCGCTGTTCGTGGTGCGGCCGATGCGGATCTCGATCAGTGCGGCGGAGAACAAGACCGCCGTGGGACAGCCCGCCGAATGATCGCATTCGCCGGATTGGCGAAGTTCAAAGACAGCAAGAGGCGCACCCCGGTGCGCCTCTTTTTTGTTGCCCGGGAATATTGGCAACAGGTTTCACTCTCGTTCGACTTGAACTTGTGAGACAATCGGCTCCGTAAGACGCCGACAAAACGTCAATATCGCTGTCGCTTTCAGCGATCGAGGAAGTTTGGATTTTTGGCCGAACCCAAATTGACAATTGGCATATTGTATACCACAGTGACGATCGCCGGAGACACGGCGGTTCATCTCAAGGAGGTTGCGATGCAAGTCGGAGACATCCTGCGCAAGAAAACTGCCCGCGTTGCCACGGTTCGAATGAATGAGACCGTCGGCATCGCCGCCCAACTGATGCGCGCCAGCAACATCAGCGCGCTGGTGGTGAAGGACGTGGTGCGCACCGAAGGCAATACCGCGGTCGGCATGTTCACCGAACGCGATGTCGTCCGCGCCATCGCCGAACACGGCGCCGCCGGCGTCAATCTGAAGGTGTCGCAACTGATCTCGGTGCAGCAACTGGTTTCCTGCAGTTCGACCGATACGCTCGAACACGTTCGTCATCTCATGAACAAGAACCACATTCGCCACCTGCCGGTGATCGACGATTACAGCCTGATCGGCGTCATCAGCATTCGCGATATCGCGGGCGCGTTCGACGACGCCGCCAACGCCGCAGCGAGGCCATCCGCGGCCTGACGCACCCAGAGCTGCGTGGCTAAATTCCGGCACCCGAAACTGAGAACTTCTCAGGCAGGGCGCCAGTGGACATTTGCGGGATGCGACGGCATCCTGCCCCCCTGAAAATTTGAAAAATGAGTGCGTGCACGGCTCAGGCCGCGCCGGGGAAACAATCAGGGGCCTACATGATCAAAACGCGATTTACCGAGCTGGTCGGCGTCGATCACCCGATCGTGCAGGGCGGCATGCAATGGGTCGGCCGCGCCGAGCTGGTCGCGGCCGTCGCCAACGCCGGCGCGCTCGGCTTCATCACCGCGCTGACGCAGCCGACGCCGGAGGACCTGAGCAAGGAGATCGCGCGCTGCCGCTCCCTCACCGACAAGCCGTTCGGCGTCAACCTCACCATCCTGCCCTCGATCAAGCCGCCGCCTTACGCGGAATACCGCCAGGCCATCATCGAGAGCGGCATCAAGATCGTCGAGACCGCCGGCAACAAGCCGCAGGAACACGTCACCGAATTCAAGAAGCACGGCATCGTGGTCGTGCACAAATGCACCAGCGTCCGCCACGCGCTGTCCGCGGAACGCATGGGGGTCGACGCCATCTCGATCGACGGTTTCGAGTGCGCCGGCCATCCCGGCGAGGACGACACGCCCGGGCTGATCCTGATTCCGGTCGCCGCCGACAAGGTCAAGATACCGTTGATCGCCTCGGGCGGTTTCGGCGACGGCCGCGGCCTGGTGGCCGCCTTGGCGCTCGGCGCCGAGGGCATCAACATGGGCACGCGCTTCATGTGCACCAAGGAGAGCCCGATCCATCAGCTGATCAAGGAAAAGATCGTCGCCAATGACGAGCGCGAGACCGAATTGATCTTCCGCACCATGCGCAACACCTCGCGCGTCGCCAGGAACGCCATCTCGACCAAGGTGGTCGCTATGGAGAGGGAGGGCGTGAAGTTCGAGGATGTCCGCGAACTCGTGGCCGGCGCGCGCGGCAAGATGGTCTACGCCACCGGTGACGCCGACGAAGGCATCTGGTCGGCGGGGCAAGTGCAGGGACTGATCCACGATATCCCCTCCTGCGCCGAACTGGTGTCGCGCATCATGCATGAGGCCGAGACCATCATTCAGAGCCGGCTCGAAGGCATGATGTCCGGCGCCCGTCGCCAGGCCGCCGAATAAACGGCTCGACCCAAAGGGAATGATCGCATGAAAGCCTATGTCTACGGCGCCAACGGCGCCGCCATCACCGACGTGGCAAAGCCCGCACCGAAGGGCACCCAGGTGCTGGTCAAGGTGCGCGCCTGCGGCCTCAACCGCGCCGACCTCGGCATGACCAAGGGCCATACCCATGGCAGCGCCGGCGGCGTCGGCACGGTGCTGGGGATCGAATGGGCTGGCGAGATCGCCGAACTCGGCTCCGAAGCCAAGGGCGTCAAGGTCGGCGACCGGGTGATGGGCTCGGGCGGGGCCGCGTTCGCGGAATATACGCTGACCGATCACGGCCGGCTGTTCCGCAGCCCCTCGAACATGAATTTCGAGGAAGCGGCCACCCTCCCCGTCGCGCTCGCCACCATGCACAACGCGGTCGTCACCAACGGCGCATTGCAACCCGGTCAAACCGTGCTGATCCAGGGTGCGAGCTCCGGCGTCGGCCTGATGGCGATGCAAATTGCAAAACTCAAGGGCGCGAAACTCGTGATCGGATCGTCCACCGACGCCGCGCGCCGCGGCCGCCTGAAGGAATTCGGCGCCGACCTTGCGGTGGACTCCTCCGATCCCGGCTGGGTCGATCAGGTGTTGAAGGCGACCAATGGCGAAGGCGTCGACCTCATCGTCGACCAGGTCTCCGGCAAGGTGGCGAGCCAGAATCTCGCAGCGACAAAGATAAAAGGCCGCATCGTCAATGTCGGCCGGCTCGGCGGCACCCGCGCCGAATTCAATTTCGATCTGCACGCCGCGCGCCGCATCCACTATATCGGCGTCACCTTCCGCACCCGCACCATCGAGGAAATCCGCGAGATCTTTGAGGAGGTCCGGAAAGATATTTGGCCGGCGGTGGAGTCGCGAAAACTGCAATTGCCGATCGACAAGGTGTTTTTATTCGACGACATCGGCAAGGCGTTCGAGCACATGGAAGCCAACAAGCATCTCGGCAAGATCGTCGTGACGCTGTAGATTGCCATGATGGCACCGATCAAGCTCAGTTGCGTGCTCGACGGCGGGCGCTATTTCGAGGGGCCACGCTGGCACTCGGGCCGGCTCTGGTTCGTCGACTGTATGAACAGGACGCTGCTGAGTCTCGGCGCCTCCGGAAAGTGCGAACAGCACGCGAAGGTCGAGGACGACACGCCCTGCGGGCTCGGTCACTTGCCGGATGGAAGACTCGTCGTGTTGACGATGTTCCGCAAGCGTCTGATGACCTACGCGGATGGCCAGCTCTCGCTGTACGCCGACCTGTCAGGGATCGCTGCCGGCACGATCGACGACATGATCGTCGACGGGCTGGGGCGCGCCTATGTCGGAGACCTCGGCTTCGATTTGCCTCCACCAGCTGATCGGGGCGCGGTCGGCCGCATCATCCTGGTGAT
>DATNMT010000543.1:0-15754 GCA_035602495.1 Bradyrhizobium sp. | reverse complement strand
TTGTCGGCGCCGCCCGCGAAAGCGTCAACCGTCAACTGCAGCTCTGGCGCAAGGACGGCATTCTCGACCTGCAGCGCGGCAGGATCCTGCTGCAGAACATGAACAAGCTGACGGCGGTGGCGCGGAACGAGTAGGGGCGGGCGGGTGCTCGCTTAAGCGGCTTCCGGTACATAGTGCAAGACCAGCAGATCCGCACGCGGGCAGGGCGCCACGGCGTAGGCGCGTCCTGCTCGTCGCTGAATTCCACGAGCGAAGTCTTGTCGTCGAGCTGCTCGACAATCGTGCCGACCTGTCCGCGTGCCAGCCGCTGCGCCGGAAGGTCCGTCAACAATGCCACTGCGGCGAGAAGGGACGGCCTTGTGTGCCTTGTATCTTTCTCGCTCATCATAGCACCCAACAGGTGACGAACGCCGGCGCAGCCTCGCCGGTTCGCACAATCCAGATCGTTCTTACCACAACGCTCTTGCTAAGCCTGGTCTCCGGCCATGGATAACGCTCTGCAGATATGATTTACTACTTCGGGTAGTGGGACAAAGGATTGTTGATGCCCGTTGATCACGAATTCGGCGCACAACATACCGAACTGAAGCTTTCGATTGTGGAGAGCTACCTAAAGGCATTTGTCACAGCTCTTACGCCACATTTCAGGGAGCTTTGGTATATCGACGCGTTTGCCGGAACAGGCTCACGCACAGTGCGGGTCGAAGCTCGCGATGGAGACTTGTTCGACGCTCCGGTGCCCGAACGAGTCGAACAACGGCGTGGGTCGGCGCAAATCGCGATCGACGTCCGACCGTCGTTTCACAGGCTCATCTTTATCGAATCGAAGCCGTCGCACTGTGAAGCACTCCGTGCCTTGGCTCGCCAGTCCAGTGATCGGCAGATCAATGTTGTGGAGGGAGACGCAAATCGTGCGATTCAGTCAGCGATCAAGCGTGATGGATGGTCGGATACGCGCGCCGTGTTGTTTCTTGATCCTTACGGTATGTGGGAGACGCTAAAGGCAATCGCAGCGACTAAGGCAATAGACGTGTGGTTCCTTTTCTCACTCTCCGGACTTTATCGCCAAGCCACTCGAAGGAGGGGCAACATTACCCCGGACAAGCGGGCGGCGATTGATAAGATCCTTGGGACAAATGCGTGGGAGAAGGAACTCTATTCTGACTTAGGACAAAATGAGCTCTTCGAAAATGCCGATACTCAACGGACAGCAGACGTTCGCGGCCTCGAAAAATATGTTAAGCGACGACTGGAAACAATTTTTGCGAAAGTTTTTGAGCCGCTAGCGTTACCGGTTGAGCAAAAGCCACAGCGATTTTCGCTCTTTCTGGCAATTTCCAATTCTGATCCCAAAGCGCTTGGTCTTGCAACTCGCATCGGTAATCACATACTCAAAATCGGTAGTTCATCGTAAGTATCGCCTCGGTAGGATCGGCCGGTGACCTTTTTGTTTTTTCCTCCCCATTGCTTGAAGAAGAAGGCCGTGCCCTCTGCCCTGCACATTGATTCAATTTCGTCCACCCATTCCTCGCGCATGGCGCGAGACTTAGGTCCGCTTTCGCCGCCTATTATCGCCCAATGAATATTTCTTAGGTCAGCACCTGCGACTGAACCGATAAGCGGTTCAAAGGAAATAAAACGAACGGACGCGTTCACTTTGCGAAGTTGGTCTATACGACCGAGATACTCCGCATTCTCAACGCTCGTTCCGAGCCATAGGTTGCTCAGCGAGGGTAGTTGGTTGCAGATATCCGCCATCCGGTCGGGACGCTTGGTCAATATTTGATAGGTGTGTTGTGGTGTATTGGCCATTACCCTCCACACGCGATCAATGAATCCGGTTGGCACCGCCTCATGAAACAAATCCGACATTGAATTTACGAATATTTTTTTTGGCTTTGACCAGCGTCTAGGCACATCCAATGATTTTTGGTCGAGCCGAATTTTTCCTGTCCATACGGCGCGGCCGCCGCTGCGTCGAGTTAGCCCCGAATATTTCTTGACAGACATGGCCTCTAGGCGCGCGGCCATTCGCATCGCATAACAATTTGTGCAGCCGGGAGAAATCACAGTGCAACCCGCGACGGGATTCCAAGTGGCGTCAGCCCATTCAATCGTTGTCTCGGCCATCTCACCCTCCGCGAATCATTTGATCTTCCTATAATGCGGTTAATTTAGGCTTCGCCGGCTGCGGCTGATTAGTCCTGTTTTGCCTGCGCAGTGTGCGAATAAAGAACCGTCAGCCCCGCCGCATCACTCCGCTGCTGGCGAATGCACGATGGCCGGCTTGGGCGGCGGCTCGTGACGGTCGCCGGAATGCTCGGCCGCATGATCCGCCGGCGCCGCGTGCTCGTTCTCGCCGCTCGAGGCGAGCAGCTTCTTGCCGAAGCGCCAGAACAGAGCGCCGATATCGTCCATCAGCATGAACATCGCCGGCACGAATACCAGCGACAGGATGGTCGAGAACACCAGACCGCCGATCACGGCGAGCGCCATCGGCGAGCGGAACTCGCCGCCGGCGCCGAATGCCAGCGCGCTCGGCATCATGCCGGCGGCCATCGCGATCGTGGTCATGACGATGGGGCGGGCGCGCTTCATGCCGGCGTCGATGATCGCCTCCTGGCGCGGCTTGCCGTCGTGGATCGATTCGACCGCGAATTCCACCAGCATGATGGCATTCTTGGTGACGATGCCCATCAGCATCAGGATGCCGATCCATACCGGCGTCGTCAGCTGCTTGCCGGTCACCAGCAGCGCCACGATCGCGCCGCCGATCGAGAGCGGCAGCGAGAACAAAATGGTGATCGGCTGCAGGAAGGTGCCGAACAATAGCACCAGCACCGCATAGACCATCATCAGGCCGGCGGTGATCGCGGTGGCAAAGCCTTCGGAAAGTTCGTTCAGGCTTTCGGCGTCGCCGGACGGGCTGACCTTGACGCCCTTCGGCAGCGTCTTCATCACCGGCAGCTCGTAGATTTTCTTGGTGGCATCGCCGAGCGCCGAGGAACCGACCAGGTCGGCCGCCACCGTCGCCTGACGCTCGCGGTCGTAGCGGTTGATGCTGGTCGGGCCCTGGTCGAGCTTGATGTCGGCGACCACCGACAGCGGCACGCCGCCCTTTTCGCCGTGCTCGCCGAGCGGCACCCGCAACTGGTCGAGCAACGCGATATCGCCGCGGGCGGCGTCTTCGAGCTGGACGCGGATCGGCACCAGCCGGTCGCCGGCGTCGAATTTCGCCAGCGCCGGACCGACGTCGCCGATGGTGGCGACGCGGATGGTCTGCGACAGGCTTTCGGTGGAAACGCCGAGGCGGGCGGCGAGATCGGCGCGCGGCTGGATGCGCAGTTCGGGCCGGTCGAGCGAGGTTTCGGAAATCACGTTGGCGATCAGCGGAATCCGCTTCATCTGGGTGGCGAGTTCGCTGGCGACATTGCTAACGATATTGCTGTCGACGCCGGTGACCACCAGCGAGATCGCGCGCAGACCGTTTTCGTCGAGGAACCAGAAGCGGATATCGGGGACGCTTTCGAGTTCCTTGGAGATCGCGAGTTCGAGCTCGCGCTGGGTGATGTTGCGCTTGTTTTTCGGCGTGTAGTTGATGATCAGCGCGGCGCGGCGCACCTCGAAGGTGCCCGGCGGCACCCGGCCGCCGTCGACGAAGATGCTCTTGATCTCCGGCCGCTTGCGCAGCCGCGCGACGATCTCCTCGGTGACCTTCTCGGTGAAGGCGAGCTGGGTGCCGGGCGGCAGCTCCATCGCCAGCAGCGAGCGCGCGGTGTCCTGCGCCGGCAGGAAGCCCTGCGGCAGCAGCGTGATGCTCCAGATCGAGGCGGCGAAAATGCCGAAGCCGATCAGCACGGTGATGAAGTAATGCCGCACCGACCAGGTGACGAGTTTGGTGTAGCCCTTCAGCGCCCGTCCCGGCGGCGGGTCGTCGTGCTCATGGTGCTTGAGGAAGTAGGCGGCCAGCACCGGCGTGACGAAACGGGCGGCGAGCAGCGAGAAGAACACCTGCACCGACACCGTGATGCCGAACTGCTTGAAGAATTGCCCTGCAATGCCGGACATGAAGCTCGCAGGCGCAAAGATCGCGATGATGGTCAGCGAGATCGCGATGACCGCGAGGCCAATTTCGTCGGCGGCCTCCAGCGCCGCGCGGTAAGGCGTCTTGCCCATCCGCATGTGGCGCACGATGTTCTCGATCTCGACGATGGCGTCGTCGACCAGAATACCGGTCGACAGCGTGATGGCGAGAAAGCTCACCAGGTTGAGCGAAAATCCCAGAAGATCCATCGCCCAGAACGCCGGGAAGATCGACAGCGGCAGCGATATCGCGGCGATCACGGTGGCCCTGATGTCGCGCAGGAACAACAGCACGATGATGACGGCTAGAATCGCGCCTTCGAACAAGGTCGAGATCGCGGCCTCGTAATTGCCCTTGGTGAATTCCACCGAGGTGTCGATCCGTTTCAGGTCGACATCGGGATAGGCTTCCTTCAGCGCGTCGATGCGCTTCTGCACCGCGGCCGCCACCACCACGTCGCTGGCGCCCTTGGACCGCTTGATGCCGAGCGCCACCACCGGCTCGCCGTTGAAGCGCGCAAAGGTGCGGCGGTCGGCGATGGTGTCGGTGACGGTGCCGAGATCGTCGAGACGAACCTCACCGCCGCCGAACAGGGGAATCATGGTGCCGGCGAGTTCATTCAGCGTCTTGGCGCCGGCCAGCGTGCGGATCGCCTGGTCGTTCTTGCCGATCTCGGCGCGGCCGCCGGCGAGGTCGACATTGGTGCCGCGCAGGCTCTGGCTGACATTGACGGCGGTCAGGCCTGCGGCCTGCAGCCGGTCGGGATCGAGCGAGACCAGGATCTCGCGCTCGACACCGCCGATACGCTCGACCTGGGCGACGCCGCGCACGCCCTGCAGCGCGCGCTTGACCACGTCGTCGACGAAATACGACAGTTGCTCCGGCGTCTTGCCGGGCGAGATCGCGGCATAGGTGACGATCGGCAGGCCGATGACGTCGACGCGCTGGATCAGCGGCTCGTTGACGTTCTGCGGCAGGTTGGAACGGACGCGGGTGACGGCGTCCTTGACGTCGTTCAGCGCGCGGTCGGTGTTGGTCTCCAGCGCGAACTGGATCGTAGTCAGTGACAGCCCGTCGGTGATCGACGATGAAATGTGCCGCACGCCCTCGACGCCGGATACGCCGTCTTCGATGGTTTTCGTGACTTGGGATTCCAGCTCGGCGGGCGCTGCGCCGAACTGCGATACCGCGACCGAGATCACGGGAATGTCGGCCGAGGGCAGCCGCGTCACCGCGAGCTTCGTGAAACTCACCCAGCCGAGCACTAGCAGGATGATCGAAAAGACGATGGACGGAAGCGGGTTGCGGATCGACCATGCCGAGATATTGAGAGCCATCAGCGTACCCGCGTTCGATCGAGGTCCTCGGCGAAACTGGTCTTGATCTGGTCGCCGTCATGCAGCGACGAGCCGGCATCGGCCACGACGATTTCGCCGACGTCGAGGCCTTCAAGGATTTCCGTCGAGGTGTCCGACACCAGGCCAACCCGGACCCTGCGCGTTTCGACCGTGTTTCCTTTGACCACCTGGACGGTCAGATGGTCAATGGCGGTGCGCGGGATCGCGACGCCGCAACTGCGCTTGGCGTCGATGTTGGCGCGGGCAAACATGCCGACCTTGAGCTGCGGGTTGCTGGCCAGCGTAATCCGGACATGGCCGAGCTGGGTGGCGCGATCGATTTGCGGTGAAACCAGCCGCACCCGGCCGACCAGGTCGGGCGCGTTGTCCCGGCTGATCCGTACCGTCGCGCCCGGATTGAGTTTTAATACCTGGAAGGCCGGCACCTCGGCGTCGAGCTCGAGCTCGTTGTTGATGGCGATGCGAAACATCGGGCCGGCCTGGGGCGAGGCCGGTGCGCCGGCGATGGTCCTGACCTCGGTGACGAGGCCCGGACCCGGCGCGCGCAGCGATGTCGGCGGCGCCGGCCGGCCGCTGTTGGCAGCCCCGGGTTGCGCCGGCGGCGGCGTCAGCCGGGCCAGTTCCTGATTGTCGGCGACCATGTCGCCCTCGCGGACCAGGACATCCGAGACCTTGGACCCCTCCTGATCGACTCCGACCACCGCTTCCCGGCGCGGCACGACATATCCGGTGCCCCGCACCATGTCCGAGAAGCAGGCATTGGTGGATTTGGTCACGATGACGAGCGCGTTGGTCTGGGTTTCCTTTTCCTCCGGCGGCGAACGATGCTCGAACCAGTACCATGCGCCGATCAGGGCAATCACGAAGGCCGCGGTCAGCGCAGGCTTGAGGTATTCGGAGCGTGTCATCGCCGGATCAATCCAGGGCTAAAGTCGTGCAGCCAGCTGCATAAGGGATTTTAGATTGTCATTGCGAGCGCGGCGAAGCAATCCAGAGGCTGGACCGCGTCATGGCCTTGCTTGCCGCGACGACGAGGAAATTCGGCCGATTGCCGAAAATATCCTGGCGAAATGCACAAGCGTCCCGCTGGATGCGGGACGCGTTTCATGGCCGGAACGCTACTTGGGCTCGTCACCGTCTACTTGGACGCCGTGGCCTTGTTTTCCATATTGACGACCTGCACGCGGCGGTTGGCTTCGGCCATCGGGTTCGCCGGATCCTTGAGCTTGCTCTTGCCGTAGCCGACGGTCACGAGGTCGGTGCCGGTAATGCCGTATTTGTCGATCAGATATCTCTTGATCGAGTCGGCGCGCCGTTCGGACAGATCCTGATTGTAGCTTTCGCCGCCGGCGGCATCGGTATGGCCGGCGACCACGAAGGTCGAGCCCCTCAAATCGGGATTGGAGAGCGCGCGTCCGAGCGCCTGAACCGAGGGCAATGATTTGGCGCTGATATCGGCCGAGTTATAGTCGAAGTTGATTTCCAGATCGATCTTCGGCTTGTCCTTGACGATGGTGGCGATTTCCTCGCGCTCGGTGGACGACAGCGAGCGCGTCGCCCGGTCACGGATGGTCTGGACGAATTTTCCCTCGGCGGCGATCGCCGCCGGATCGGCCTGCGGTCCGACCGACAGGCCACGGGTCAATGGCTTCTTCACCGGCGCAAGCGCGCGGACGATCTGGTCCTCGCTGACGTTCTCATCGCCGGCGATGGCGGTTGCGGCGCCAAGGGAAAGCGCTGCGCCCATCGCGAGAAGCGAAAGGATCGCGGTAAGACTACTCCTTCCAGACATTTTCGACATTGCCAGTCCCTCCTGCCCACTTCGAGCGGTTCCAATCAATTTGCCAAAAAGCCGCAAGGACAACTCGGTCCAACCGGTCGCGGCCAATTTCCTGTTAGTCTTGGCACCCGCCCCGGGGTTCGAAAAGGCGCCGATCTTTCCAACTCAAATTACCGTCAATTTACCCCGTAATCAGCGAATTCCTTAACAATATTGGGGTCCATCGCCTTGGCGTTGGTGATGTCCAGGTCGCCTTCGGCAAACGAGCCGTTGCGGCGCTTGGCGAGGCCGCGCCCGTACAGCGACGAGGTCAGCCTCGGATTGATTTTCAGCGCGGCGTCGAAATCGGCAATGGCGTTTTTCGTCATGCCGCTCTTCAGGTTAACGAGGCCGCGGCTGTCCAGCGCATCGACGAAATTGGGGCGCATCCGGAGCGCCTCGTTGCAATCCTTCAGCGCCGCCTGCAGGTCGCCGATTACCGCGCGCGCCCAGCAGCGGTTGTTGAAAGCCTCGACGTCCTTGGGGTTCAGCCGGATCGAATCGTCGAAATCCCGGATTGCGAGGCTATAAGCCCCCTTGCTGGCATAGACCTGCCCGCGCCGGTAGAGGGCGTTCTGGTCGTCGGGATTGTCGATCAGCTTCTGGGTCAGGCTCTTGATGGTCGGATCTTCGGCCAGCGCCACCTGCGAGGTCGGTTCATTCTTTTGCGGGCTTACCGGCGGCGGCAAAATCTCGACCCTTGGCGGGTCCCGTGGCGGCGGCGGCAGCGGCGGCGGTTCGGGGGGAGGGGGCAGCGCCGCCACCGGCCCGGGCGCTGGCGCCGCCGGCCGCGCGCCGGTGCCGGGAATGAACGAAAAGTCCTCGGCCAGCGAGGATGAAATCCACGGCACCTGCTCGCTGCGCGAGGCGCGGGTGACGCCGACGCGGGTGCGGTTGAGCGTCTCTTCCGCCATCAGGTCGGGAACGCGGATTTCCTTGAGCAACTCCTGCACGAAAAGGCTGCGGTCGCTGCCATTGTCGGAGATGACGGAGGAGAGCGCCGCCGAATACATCACCAGCGTGCCGTTCGGCGCGATCACCGGCGCGAGCCCTGCGGAAAAGCTGCGGAACCGGCGCTCGAACGGATTGCGTCTGGAGGCATCGATCAGGGCGATCTTGACGCCGGCGCCGCGGCTGTTGATTTCGCCCAACACGCTCTCGAGGCTGAATCCGTCGCGGCGGACATCGGCTTCGGTCCAGATCTGGGCGTCGACCGGAATCATGTAGCTCTGGCGATTGGACTGGACGCCGAATCCCGAGAAGAAAACCAGCGCGACCGAGCCCGGCTTGATCTTGCCGTAGAGGCGGTCGAAGGCGCGGCGCATCGCGTCGCCGGTCAGGTTTTCACCGATCTCGACGACAAAGCCGTCGCGCTTGAGCTCGTCGGCGATATCGCGGGCGTCGTTGATCGGCTCCTTCAGCGGTGCTTCGGCGTCGGGATATTTCGAGTTGCCGATCACCAGCGCCAGCCGGTCGCCGCGTTCCGCGGCCCCCGACGCCACGATGGGCGCGAACGAAAAGATCAAGGTCGCAAGCAATGCGAGACGAATTCTCATGCCACCGCGGTCCAGCCAACAGGGCGCCGATTCCAGCTCGCGCCTCGGCGACCTTACTCTACGCAAACCGCATTATCAAACCGGGCCGGCAGGCTCTGTCAACTGTCCAAAAGCCGCGCCACTTCCGTCAATTAACCGCAACAAATCTTTCAACCGCGCGTCGTGCCGAGCAGGGACGAGAATGACGCCATGAGGCAGCTATGGTGGAAGATGCGCGACGCGCCGTGGCCGGCGCTCGGGCGCGCTTAATGTGACCGAACTCACATTGCGGCAACGGGGCGCGGTTTGACCTTTTGACAGCGCGGTGGCTTGCTGCGGTCATCGGCCGATCGCCAGCCCAACAACCCAACCAGCAAGAAGTGGACCCATGGGAAACGCCTACGAAATCTACGCGCTCCGCTATGCGACCATGGCGCGCACGCCTCATCTGAATTTTCTGGCACCCGATCCGCACGAGACCTCGGCGCAAGACCTCGATTATTTCGTCTGGCTGATCCGCGGGCATGGCCGCGAGATCCTGGTCGATACCGGCTTCAACGCACAAGAGGCTTCGGCGCGCGGCCGCAAGCTCACGCTCAATCCGGTCGAGGCGCTGGAGCGCTTCGGCGTCAAGGCGGACAGCATCCGGGATATCGTGGTCACGCATCTGCACTACGACCACGCCGGCAATCTCGATCGTTTTCCCAACGCCCGGTTCCATCTGCAGGACAAGGAGATGAGTTATGCGACCGGTCGCTGCATGTGCAATGGCCTGTTGCGCCATCCGTTTTCGGTCGAGCACGTCACGCTGATGGTGCGCCATGTCTATGGCGAGCGCGTCATGTTTCATTCAGGCGATGGCGAGGTTGCGCCGGGCGTGACGCTGCATCGGGTCGGCGGTCATTCCGACGGCTTGCAGGTGGTGCGGGTCGACACGGCGCGCGGACCGGTCGTGCTGGCGTCCGACGCCGCGCATTACTACGCCAACCTGCATCGGCGCAGCCCGTTTCCGATCGTCTATAATATCGGCGACATGGTGCAGGGCTGGGAGATCGTCGAGCGGCTTGCCGGCCACCCCGACCGTTTCATCCCCGGGCACGATCCGATCGTGCGCGAGATCTATCCAAGCGCCAGCGACAAGGTCGACGCCTATGCGCTGCATCTGCCGCCGTCGCGCTCGTTCGTGAAATAGCCCGGAGTTAGCCATGATCAAACGCTTTGCCGGCCTCACACCGACCCGCAGCCGCGCGGTTGTTCACGACGACCCCGTGTTCACGGTGGCGGTCGCGCCCGATCCGGTCACCCCGTCTATGTATGAGCAGACCGTCAAGGCGCTCGGGCGCATCGATGAGAGCCTCGCGCTGTGCGGCTCGGACAAGAGCAGGATTCTCTCGCCATCGTCTACATCGCCGACATGAAGCGGAAGGCCGAGATGAACAAGGCCTGGGACGAATGGGTCGACGCCAAGAATCCCCCGATGCGCGCCTCATCGGCGTCGAGCTCGAACCGCCGCATATCGTCGAGATACTGGTAACGGCGGCGAAGTGAATCCACCTTCGTGATTCCGGGGCGATGCGAAAGCATCGAACCCGGAATCTCGAGATTCTCAGATGTGCAGTTGCACATCGAACGTTCGCGCTGACGCGTGCCCCGGAATGACGGGCCTTTTTAGTCTCGTCATGCCCGGCCTCGTGCCGGGCATCCACGTCTTTCTTCTTCCTTCGGGCCGCGGCAAAGACGTGGATGGCCGGGACGAAGCCCGGCCATGACGGAAAAACTCAATACCCGCCCGCTTCCCCCGCTTCCTTGATGGTCTGCACCAGACCGAGGCTCTTCTCGATCTTGCCGAGCAGCTGCGCAAACTCCTTGCGCTGCCGTGCCGTCAGACATGACAGGATTTCGCTCTCCCGGCGCTTTAGGCGCGGGATCAGCTTCTGGTACAGCGCCTGTCCCTGCCGCGTCATGCGCAACAGCCATTCGCGGCGGTCGTCCTTGTTCTCGACGCGTTCCACCAGTTGCCGTTTCAACAGCGCCGTGACGGCGCGGCTGATGGTGGATTTGTGGGTCCGGGTGCAATGCGCGATGTATTGCGCGCTGCAGGCCGGGTTGCCGAAGCCAAGCGTCGCCAGCACCCGCCATTCCGGAATATCGAGCCCATAGCGCTCCCGGTATTCGCTTGCCAGAGCGGCCGAAACCTCGGCCGCCAGCCGGTTCAGCCGGAACGGGGCGAATCTGAACAGGTCGAGGGTCGGCAAAAATCGCTCCAATTTGAGTTGACGGCGGGGACGGGTAGTCTAGATAGTTGCAGGCGCGACTATCCTAGCGAGGTCGCCGTTCTTTGGCCAGAGCAACGAAAAGCGCATGGCGCAGTCCAGGACCCAGTTCGGTTATCGCCGCCACGCCGACCAGGATCGCGGGGAGGGCGAGGCGGCGCGTCACGCCGTTGTCGTGGTCGGCGCCGGACCGGTCGGGCTGTCGCTCGCGATCGACCTGGCGCAGCGCGGCCAGGCCGTGGTGCTGCTCGATGACGCCGACCGCATCGGCGAGGGCTCGCGCGCGATCTGTTTTTCAAAACGCTCGCTGGAATATTGGGACCGGCTCGGCATCGGTCAGCGCATGGTCGACAAGGGCGTGGTGTGGAGCGTCGGCAAGATCTTTCACGGCGCAGCCCTGCTCTATCAATTCAACCTGCTGCCGGAGCAGGGCCACAAGCGGCCCGCCTTCATCAACCTGCAGCAATTTTATGCCGAAGCCTATCTGGTGGACCGGGTCGAGGAACTGCCCGCGATCGACCTGCGCTGGCGCAACAAGGTGGTCGCGCTGGAAGTGCGCAACGATCACGTGGTGCTGACGGTCGACACGCCGGATGGACCCTATCTGTTGCGCGCGACCTACGTCGCCGCCTGCGACGGCGCGCGATCGTCGCTGCGGCAGATGGTGGGCGCGGAATTTTCCGGCAAGGTGTTCGAGGACCAGTTCCTGATCGCCGACGTCAAGATGACGGCCGAATTCCCGACCGAGCGCTGGTTCTGGTTCGACCCGCCGTTTCACGCCGGGCGCTCGGCATTGCTTCATAGACAGCCGGACGACATCTGGCGGATCGACCTGCAGCTGCATCCGGATGCGGACGCGGTAGTCGAGAAGCGCCCCGAAAATGTCCGCCCCCGGATCGCGCGCATGCTCGGGCATGAAAAATTCGAGTTCGAATGGATCTCGCTCTACAAGTTCCAGTGCCGCCGGATGGAGAAATTCATCCACGGCCGCGTGATCTTCGCTGGCGACGCCGCGCACCAGGTTTCGCCGTTCGGCGCCCGCGGCGCCAATTCCGGGCTGGAGGACGCCGAGAATCTTTCATGGAAACTCGACCGCGTGCTGAAGGGGACATCGCCGGAAGCCCTGCTCGAAAGCTATCACATCGAGCGCAGTGCGGCGGCCGACGAGAACATCAGGGAATCGACCCGCTCGACCGATTTCATGGCGCCGGCCTCCCGTCAGGAGGCCCGGCTGCGCAAGGCGGTGCTGTCGCTGGCGAAGGAGACCGAATTCGGCAAGCGCATGATCAATGGCGGGCGGCTCTCGGTGCCCTCGGTCTATGATTCTCCGCTCTCGACGGCCGACGCCGACGCATGGCGCGGCGGCCCGCGGCCGGGCGCGTCCATGCCGGACGCGCCGATTACCGCGCGCGACGGCGAGCCGGCGTTCCTGACAGACGCCTTCATCAAATGCGGGAAGCGCTTCACGCTGCTTGAGTTTTCCAACGGCGCCTCGGTCGATGTTTCAGGTGATGTCGGTGTTATCAGTATCGGCGGCGTCGATGGTGCGCTCGATCCGGCCGGGCTGGTCGGCGCGCGCTACGATGCCGAGCCAGGCACCGCCTATTTGTTGCGGCCGGATGGCTATGTCGTCGCGCGCTTCCGCCAGCCGACGCGCCAAACGCTCGAAGCCGCATTGGCGCGAGCCTGCGGCATGAATTGAGGCTCATGATGGCATTGTCGACCAGCTCGAATTTCACCAAACCGGACGACGCGTTTCGCGCCATCGTCGAGGCGCATCGCGGCTTGAGCGACGAAGCGAGCGCCGATCTCGACGCGGCGCTGGTGTTGGTTCTCGCCAACCACATCGGCGATCTCGACGTACTGCGCGAGGCGATTGCGCTCGCCAAACGGCGGATGATGGATGTGAGCCAGCAGGCGCAGCAGCAACAATAAACGCAAGAGGGAATCGGAAGTAATGGCAATAGGTTTTGCGTCCACCACGGACCTCGCGGAGAAGAAGGTCACCTTCTCCGAGATCGGCGCCGATCTTTACGCCTTCACCGCCGAGGGCGACCCCAATTCGGCTGTCATCGTCGGCGACGACGGCTGCCTGGTGTTCGACGCCCAGGCGACGCCGGCGATGGCGAACAAGGTGATCGAGCGGGTGAAAAGCGTCACCGACAAGCCGATCAAATATGTGGTGCTGTCGCATTATCACGCGGTGCGTGTGCTCGGCGCGTCCGCCTACAAGGCGCAAGGCATCGTCGCCTCAGCGGAAACCCATCGGCTGATCGAGGAGCGCGGCCAGCAGGATTGGGATTCCGAATATGGCCGCTTTCCGCGCCTGTTCCAGGACGCCCAGAGCATTCCGGGCCTCACCTGGCCGACGCTGACGTTTGAAGGCGAGATGTCGATCTATTTGGGCAAACGCGAAATCCGGCTGATGCAGCTCGGCGCCGGACACACCTCCGGCGATATCGTGGCCTGGGTGCCGGACGCGGAGGTGATGTTTTCCGGCGACCTGATCGAATATCATTCGGCCTGCTATTGCGGCGACGCGTGGTTGCGCGAATGGCCGGCGACCTTGAACGAAATCCGCGCCTTCAATCCCAAGGCGATCGCACCGGGGCGCGGCGATGCGCTGAAGGGGCTTTCGACCGGGCGCGACGCCATCGCCATGACACGCGATTTTGTCACCACGCTCTATGGCGCGGCGGAAAGTGCGGTCGCCAAGGGCCGCAACCTCAAGGAAACCATGGCGGCGACGCGCGAGGTGATGGACCCGAAGTTTTCGAATTTCGCGATCTACGAACACTGCCTGCCATTCAACGTCTCGCGCGCGTTCGACGAGGCATCCGGGATCGACGACCCGGTGATATGGACCGCCGAACGCGATCGTCAAATGTGGGCGGCCCTGCAAGGAGGATGAAATGAATATCAACACTTCGCCCGATGCGATCAGCCGCAGCACCGCCGGCATCACGCCGGGCTACATGTCCGGCTTCGGCAACAGCTTTGAGACCGAGGCGCTGCCAGGCGCGCTGCCGGTCGGGCGCAACTCGCCACAGCGCGCCGCCTACGGGCTCTATGCCGAGCAACTGTCCGGCTCGCCGTTCACGGCGCCGCGCGGCAGCAATGAGCGCTCCTGGCTCTATCGCATCCGGCCGTCGGTCAAGCATTCCGGCCGCTTCACCAAAGTCGATGCCGGGTTGTGGCGTTCGGCGCCGTGCCATGAATACGATTTGCCGATCGCGCAATTGCGCTGGGACCCGACGCCGATCCCGACGGAAGAGATGACCTTCCTGCAGGGCGTGCGGACCATGACCACGGCAGGCGACGTCAACACCCAAGCCGGCATGGCGGCGCATGTCTTCCTGATCACCAAGTCGATGGTCGACCAGCATTTCTACAATGCCGACGGCGAGATGCTGTTCGTGGCCCAGCAGGGCGACGTGCGCTTTGTCACCGAGTTCGGCCGCATCGACATCGAGCCCGGCGAGATCGCCGTGATCCCGCGTGGCGTGAAATTCCGCGTCGAGATTCCCTCAGGACCCGCGCGCGGCTATGTGTGCGAGAATTACGGCGGCGGCTTCACGATGCCGGAGCGCGGCCCGATCGGCGCCAATTGCCTTGCCAATGCGCGGGATTTCCTCACCCCCGTCGCGGCCTATGAGGACAAGGACACGCCGACCGAATTGTTCGTCAAATGGGGCGGCTCGCTGTTCAAGACCGCGCTGCCGCATTCGCCTGTTGATGTGGTGGCCTGGCACGGTAATTACGCGCCTTACAAATACGATCTGCGCACCTTCTCGCCGGTCGGCGCCATCAGCTTCGACCACCCCGACCCCTCGATCTTCACGGTCCTGACCTCGCCGTCGGAAACCGCCGGCACCGCCAACATCGACTTTGTGATTTTCCCGGAGCGCTGGCAGGTGGCGGAAAACACCTTCCGCCCGCCCTGGTACCACATGAACATCATGTCGGAGTTCATGGGGCTGATCTACGGCGTCTACGACGCCAAGCCACAAGGCTTTACGCCGGGCGGCATGAGCCTGCACAACATGATGCTGCCGCACGGCCCCGACCGCGACGCCTTCAATCATGCGAGCAACAGCGAATTGAAGCCGGTGAAATTGACCGGCACCATGGCCTTCATGTTCGAAACCCGATATCCCCAGCGCGTCACCGCGCATGCGGCGAAGAGCGCGACGCTGCAGGGCGATTACGCCGATTGCTGGAAGGGACTGGAAAAGCGCTTCGATCCGAACCGGCCGTGAAGTTTGCGCAACTCGTCATCGCCGGGCCTGACCCGGCGATCCATCTCGTCTCTCCGTCATTCCGGGGCGCGAGCGAAGCGAGCGAGCCCGGAATCCATAACCACGATTGGGGGTTATGGATTCCGGGCATGCGCCAAGGGGCCATCCCGGAATGACAACGTTTTAATTGGAGTACTTCGTGCCCCACCCCAACGACCCCGCGCTCCGCTCCTTCATCGAAGTCGACCCCGCCTCCGATTTCCCGATCCAGAATCTGCCCTACGGCGTGTTCACGTCGAAGGACGGTCTGGCGCCGCGCGTCGGCGTCGCGATCGGCGATTATGTGCTCGATCTCTGGGAGCTTGAACAGGACTGCCGGCTGCCGGTACGCAACGTCGGGGTGTTCTCGGCGTCGACGCTCAATCCCTTCATGGCGCTGGGGCCGAA